>NZ_JAMPPR010000007.1:0-153765 GCF_028481645.1 Providencia sp. PROV141
GACGAGAAAGCGAGACCCTAGGAGCATACATAAGTATGTGACTAGGGCGAGATGACGAAGTCAACACCCCCACAACGTGAAGTATGACGAGCATGTACGAATTTGATTTAATATTACTCCTACTCCAGCAGATGTGTGTCTACCTCGTTATTGCTTGGGCGCTTAGCCGGACACCATTAGTTATCCCTCTTCTAAAGGTAACCATCCGCTTACCACATAAAGTCATGTGCTACCTGATTTTCTCGGTATTTTGCATTATCGGTACTTATTTTGGTTTGCATATCAATGATTCTATTGCTAATACTCGTGCTATTGGAGCCGTTCTTGGCGGCCTATTAGGTGGCCCAGCAGTGGGCTTTGCTGTTGGTTTCACTGGCGGGCTGCATCGGTATTCATTAGGGGGAATGAGTGCCTTTGCCTGTATGGTCTCAACAATTGTTGAAGGGTTGATTGGCGGGTTAGTTCATCGTTACTTTATGAAACGTGGCGAAATCAATAAAATTTTTAATCCAATGATTGCCAGTTGTGTCACTTTTGTCGCTGAAATCATACAGATGCTAATTATTTTATTGCTGGCAAAACCTTTCGATGAAGCCCTCGAACTCGTTAAAAATATCGCTGCACCGATGGTGATCGCGAATACTATTGGCGCAGCCATGTTTATTCGAATTTTACTCGACCGCCGTGCGATTGTTGAAAAATACACGACTGCATTCTCTGCTCAGGCGCTAAAAATTGCTTTAACGACTGAAGGGATTCTGCGTAAAGGCTTTAATGCTGACAACAGCATGAAGGTCGCTAAGATTATTTATCAAGAGTTAGAAATTGGTGCTGTCGCTATTACAGATCGTGAAAAAATCCTCGCGTTTATTGGCATTGGCGCTGACCACCATCGACCCGGGACACCAATTTCGTCAAGCCAATCAAGGCAAGCTATTGAGAATAATGAAGTCGTCTATGCCGACGGCAATGAGACCCCGTATAAATGTTCATTAAGCCCCACCTGTAAACTCGGCTCTGCGTTAGTGATCCCATTACGCGGAGAAAACGAAAAAGTCATTGGTACCATTAAACTGTATGAAGCGAAAAATAGCCTATTTAGTTCCATAAACCGTACCCTCGGTGAAGGGATCGCCAGTTTATTTTCTGCACAAATTTTAGCGGGCCAATATGAACGCAACAAACAATCATTGTTGCAGTCCGAGGTTAAGCTACTTCACGCGCAAGTAAATCCTCACTTTTTGTTCAATGTGCTCAACACGCTGCAAGCCGTGATCCGCAAAGATAGCCAGCAAGCAGGCCAGCTCGTGCAATATATTTCAACTTTTTTTCGCAACAACTTAAAAAGACCTGAACAAAATGCCACGCTTGGTGAAGAAATTGAACATATCAACGCCTATTTGCAAATAGAAAAAGCCCGTTTTCAAGAAAGCTTACAAATTCATATTGAGATCCCTGATGAAGTCAAACAGGTTGAACTCCCTGCTTTTACCCTGCAACCACTGGTTGAGAATGCAATTAAACATGGCACCTCACAGTTATTAGAAACGGGTTATATTACAATACGTAGTTATATCGGCAGTGAACATGTGTATATCGAAATAGAAGATAACGCAGGCCTATATAAGCCTGCAAAACAGTCTGATGGCTTAGGGATGGGCCTAGTCGATAGACGCTTACGTTTAAAATATGGTGAGCAATATGGCATCAGCGTAGAACACGAGCCAGAAAAATTCACCCGAATGAAAATTCGCCTGCCTTATTTGGCTACAACATAATAATGATTAAATTACCTCTATGAATGTATTGATTGTTGATGACGAACCTCTTGCACGGGAAAATGTGCGTTGCCTACTCGAAGAACACGATGATATTGAAATTATTGGCGAATGTGCCAATGCAATAGAAGCGATTGGCATCATCCATAAAAAGAAGCCTGATGTGGTCTTTTTGGATATTCAAATGCCACGCCTAACTGGTTTAGAAATGGTACGCATGCTAGATCCAGAAGACCGCCCTTATATTGTCTTTCTTACCGCTTTTAATGAATTTGCCATTCAGGCTTTTGAAGAACATGCTTTTGATTACTTGTTAAAACCCCTTGAAACAGAACGATTAGAAAAGACCTTAAACCGCCTACGCCAAGGTAAACAAAAGCAGAACCTTGAACTGCTCAGCAACAATGAGCCGCTGAAATTTATCCCTTGTACAGGCCATAGCCGTATTTATTTAATGAAACTTGATGAAGTGCTATATGCCACGTCGCGGATGAGTGGCGTGTATGTGATGAGTACGCAAGGATTGGAAGGTTTTACAGAGCTCACTCTGCGAACACTAGAGACTCGAACACCTTTAGTGCGCTGCCATCGCCAATATTTAGTCAATATGACCCAATTAAACGAAATTTTGTTTGGTGATGGTGGGCAAGCTGAACTGGTACTCAGTTCCGGTGAACATATCCCTGTTAGCCGCCGTTATCTCAAACCACTAAAAGAGGCACTGGGGCTAGTTTGAGTAGTTAAATAATTAAAATCTCTGGCCCGCGTAATTCGAGAAGATGTAACATTCTTAACGCGGGACCACTCGGTTTTTTTTCTTCACGCTCCCACTTAGAAACACTTTCTTTCGACATCCCAAGCGCTAATGCAAGCATCGCTTGTGACATACCATATTGAGCTCTAAGCTGCTTAATTTTTGCGCCACTCATCATTGGGACAACTTTTATTTTTTCATTTAGTTTTCTAGCGTTAACTTTTTTTTCTAGATCATTAACTAAACTTTCTGGTGCAGCATCAACCTCGCGTAACTCTTTTGCCAGCTCAAGCATATTCTCTAATTTATTGCTCATCAGTTAGCTCCTCTAAAATACCATGAGAAATTAATTCAAACAGTTTTTCATCTGTATAACTCAAAAAAAGGCGTGATAGCTGTCTATATCCCTCTAAATCATCATCTTCAATTTCTTTCGCTTTTTTAGAACTAATATTATTTTTTTCCCCACCCATCTACGAAGAAAAGGTGATGATTTATCTTGAAGAATATAATGACTCTAATTCCTCCACTTTTTCCTTTTCCATTAATTGCCATTCTTTTTTTAATCACCCCACAACCTAAATCAGCCTCGTAAATCCCTCGTAAAACCTCATTTGCTGTTTCAAATAAGCGTTGATTAGTGATCTTTATTTTCTTAGTACTGCGTTTGAATGATGAAACTTTATAGAATGCCACAACTACTCTCCATGTAGTACCGGTTACTATAGTAACAAGCACCATACCAAGAAGCAATATAGTCGATTATTTAAACAATAAAAAAACCCGCACTTCAATGAAATGCGGGTTTTGTGTTTTAGTAGGGAATTAATCCCTATAAAACCAAGTCATTATGCGTTATGGCTGCTGCTACGGCGACGAGGTGCCGCATTCGTGCCATCTTGGCGTGGAGCAGAGTTACCACGGTCACGGTTACCACCACCACGACGCTCACCGCCGCCACGACGTTCACCACCGCGCTCACCGCCACGGTCATTACGGCGACCTGCACCGAAGCCACCTTCGCTACCGCCCTCACGACGTGGACCACCACGGCGCTCACCGCCGCCACGACGTTCGAACGGTTGTGCATCACCGATCAGTTGCATTTGCGTTGGTTTATTCAGAATGCGTGCGCGACTTAAATGTGTTAACACATCCGTTGGCATACCTTTTGGCAATTCAATTGTCGAGTGCGTTCCGTACAATTTGATATTACCGATATAACGGCTGCTGATATCCGCTTCGTTAGCAATCGCACCAACAATGTGACGAACTTCCACACCATCATCACGGCCAACTTCAATACGGTACATCTCCATATCACCCACATCACGACGCTCACGACGGCCGCCACGCTCACCGCGTTCAGCACGGTCAAAACCGTTGCCGTTGCTGTTACGATCACGACGATCACCACCACGGCGGTCATCACGGTCGTTGAATTCACGACGTGGGCGACGTGGCGCATCTGGTGGCAGGATCAGCGCACGCTCGCCTTGTGCCATTTTTAACAATGCCGCTGCTAAAGTTTCCATATCGACATCTTCTGATGGAGACATTTTTGCTAACAGTGAACGGTATTGGTCTAAATCGCTGCTTTCTAATTGCTGTTGAATTTTCTCAGCAAATTTCGCCTGACGACGTTGGCTCAGCAGATCGGCATCTGGTAACTCAACTTCAGGAATAGTCAGTTTCATCGTACGTTCAACGTTACGTAGCAGACGACGTTCACGGTTTTCAACAAACAGTAACGCACGGCCCGCACGACCCGCACGACCAGTACGGCCAATACGGTGAACGTAAGACTCCGCATCCATTGGGATGTCGTAGTTAACAACTAAGCTAATACGCTCAACATCCAGACCACGCGCTGCAACGTCAGTTGCAATCAAGATATCCAAACGACCATCTTTTAAACGCTCTAACGTTTGCTCACGCAGTGCTTGGTTCATGTCACCATTAAGTGCCGCACTGTTGTAGCCATTGCGTTCTAACGCTTCAGCCACTTCTAATGTTGCATTTTTGGTACGTACGAAAATAATCGCAGCATCAAAGTCTTCTGCTTCTAAGAAACGTACTAACGCTTCATTTTTACGCATGCCGTACACAGTCCAATAGCTCTGGGCAATATCTGGACGAGTGGTAATGCTAGCCTGAATGCGAATCTCTTTCGGGTCTTTCATAAAACGACGTGTAATACGACGAATTGGCTCAGGCATTGTTGCAGAGAACAGCGCAGTTTGGTGCTCAGCTGGAATTTGGCTCATGATGTTTTCAACATCTTCAATGAAGCCCATACGCAGCATTTCATCAGCTTCGTCTAAAACTAAGCCTTTTAATTTAGAAAGGTCTAACGTGCCACGTTTTAAGTGATCAAGAAGGCGGCCTGGTGTACCCACAACAATTTGCGGTCCTTGGCGCAGTGCACGTAATTGTACGTCATAACGTTGGCCACCATACAGGGCAACAACGTTAACGCGATTCATATGTTTAGAGAAATCGCTCATTGCTTCCGCTACCTGAACAGCCAACTCACGAGTTGGTGCAAGGACTAAAATTTGCGGAGCTTTTAAATCTGGGTCGATGTTATGCAGTAATGGCAAACTAAATGCAGCAGTTTTACCGCTACCTGTTTGTGCCATACCTAATACATCATTACCATCCATTAACAATGGAATACATTGTTGTTGGATTGGTGATGGTTTTTCATATCCCAGGTCGTTTAGTGCTGTCAAAATAGATGCTGATAAACCTAACTCAGCAAAAGAAATATCGGTCTCAGTAGTCATGTAAAGGTGCCTCATACATAATGGCAGCCAGTTTACATAACCATGCGAAAATCATTTCGGTCATTTTCATTTAAAATGTGAACTGGCTCAAATTGTGTTTATTAAACGAACAAATAGGCCGTCACCCCGAGGGATGATGACTTAAAAAAATATCGTGAAATGTTCGTCAGCTATTGCTGGCCCGATTCTAAAAGGTCGTCTTGTTCTTGGCCTAACAGCGCCAATTCCAACAATGCATAGCGGTGTTCAACAAAGCTGTGAGCGTTGTTAGCTACCGTCAGTTTGAATAACGCAACTGCGCTATCCTTATCCCCCAGACTTAGGTAATGCTTACCTAAATAGAAGTTAGTTTCACTGAGATGCTCAGCGAGCGAAGTGTTATCCGTAGACGTTTCTTTCAAACGCGCCATCAATGTATTTTCATCGATATTGCCAAGATAGAATTCTACGATATTCCAGCCCCATTGCCCTTTCTCCGCTTGGTTGTAGCGGGCGGCAAGATTATCTTGCGCCATACGCGGGTCTATGTCTTTCTCTACGAGATAAAGCCACAGTGTACGAAAAGGATCATTTGGATCTATCTGATAATACGCCAGCAGATCATCCTGCGCTAGTTTGTATCGTTCACCGTAATATAATGCGATGCCACGATTCATTCGCGCGAAATTGTAAGTTGGATCAAGCTCTAAAACAGAATCAAACGCTTCATAGGCAGCATCATAATTGCCTGCCTGCGTAAAATATATCCCTAAAAAATTAAAAACTTCAGGAATATCAGGACGAATGGCTAACGCAGTTGAAAAATCATTACGCGCCAGTGCCCTTAAACCGAGACTATCATACAACACACCGCGCTCATATAAAAGCTGTGCGTATTCATCATCGGTTAAAGACCGGCTCGCAAGGATTTGTTCCATACGAGCCAGTATCACTTCTTGTTGCAATGAAGGTTGAAGTGGAACGGCAAATACCTCGTTCTTTCGCCAATCTTTGCTACTACATCCAATAATAACAAAAAAGATAAGCGCCAAGAGCACACGCGGTAACGTGCGATAATCTCTCACCCGAAGACAGATACTGTTCGACATACTCCGCCCTTACATTACCACGCTTTACAAATTATGGTTTCAGCAAATTTAGGCTGATAGCGCCCTAATTTAATAGAACGCTGTTAGGTCAGCTTACTCTGCTGAGTCCTGCGGCTGTGCAGTTGGTTCTTCAGTTGCTACCGCTTCTTTCATGCTAAGGCGGATACGACCTTGACGGTCAATTTCCAATACCTTAACAGGAACTTCTTGACCCATTTGCAGGTAATCTGTCACTTTCTCAACACGCTTATCCGCGATTTGAGAAATATGAACCAGACCTTCTTTACCCCCACCAATCGCAACGAATGCACCAAAGTCGACGATACGGGTTACTTTACCTGGGTAAATGCGGCCCACTTCAACTTCTGCAGTAATGTCTTCGATACGACGAATGGCTTCTTTCGCTTTCAGGCCATCAGTTGCGGCAATCTTAACAGTACCATCATCTTCGATTTCAATCGTTGTGCCAGTTTCTTCCGTTAATGCACGGATCACTGAACCACCTTTACCGATGACATCTTTGATTTTGTCTGAGTTAATTTTGATCGTGTAAATGCGTGGTGCAAATTCAGAGATCTCTTCACGTGGACCATTAATTGCTTGTTCCATTGTACCAAGAATGTGCAGACGTGCACCTTTTGCTTGGTTCAGAGCAACTTGCATGATTTCACGTGTGATACCTTCGATTTTGATGTCCATTTGCAGTGCACTGATACCTTCACGGCTACCAGCTACTTTAAAGTCCATGTCACCTAAGTGGTCTTCGTCACCTAAGATGTCAGACAGAACAACGAAATCGTTACCTTCTTTCACCAGACCCATTGCAATACCTGCAACAGCGGCTTTAATTGGCACACCAGCATCCATCAGTGCTAATGATGCACCACAAACAGATGCCATTGATGATGAACCATTAGATTCAGTGATTTCAGATACAACACGGATAGTGTATGGGAAATCAGCGTGGTCTGGCATTACTGCTAACACACCACGTTTCGCTAAGCGGCCATGACCGATTTCACGACGTTTTGGTGAACCCACCATGCCAGTTTCACCAACAGAGTATGGAGGGAAGTTGTAATGGAATAAGAAACGGTCAGTATATTCGCCCATTAATTGGTCGATAACCTGCGCATCACGTTCTGTACCTAACGTTGCCGTTACCAGTGCTTGAGTTTCACCACGAGTAAACAGTGCAGAACCGTGAGTACGTGGCAGAACACCCGTACGAACGTCCAGAGCGCGAACCATATCTTTTTCGCGGCCATCGATGCGTGGCTCACCACGGATAACACGGCTACGAACAACTTGTTTTTCTAAGCTTGCTAAAATGTCAGCAACTTCAGAAACATCAACGTTTTCGTCTTCAGCAACTAATACTGCAGTGACTTCTTCTTTGATTAAGTCAACCTGCGCGTAGCGCTCTTGTTTTTCAGTGATGCGGTAAGCGTCGCCCATACGGCTTTCAGCTAATTGTGCAACACGGTCATGCAGAGCTTGGTTAACTGGCTCTGGCTGCCAATCCCATTTCTCTTTACCAGCTTCTTTCACTAATTCATTGATATTCTGAATAACAACTTGTTGTTGGTCGTGGCCAAATACCACCGCACCTAACATTTGTTCTTCACTTAACAGTTCAGCTTCAGATTCAACCATCAATACTGCGTTATCGGTACCTGCAACCACTAAGTCCAAACGGCTGTTTTTCAGCTCGTCCGCTGTAGGGTTCAGAACATATTGGTCATTGATAAAACCAACACGTGCCGCACCGATTGGGCCATTGAATGGAACACCTGACAGTGCGAGTACTGCGGACGCACCGATCATCGCAACGATGTCTGGGTTAACTTGTGGGTTAACAGACACAACAGTTGCAATGATTTGGATTTCGTTCAAGAAACCTTCTGGGAACAGAGGGCGTAGAGGACGGTCAATCAGACGAGCGATTAACGTTTCGCCTTCACCAGGACGGCCTTCACGACGGAAGAAGCTTCCTGGGATGCGGCCCGCTGCATATGTACGTTCTTGATAGTTAACAGTTAAAGGGAAGAAGTCTTGACCTTCTTTCACTTTTTTCTGTGCAACTGCAGTCACAAATACTGCAGTGTCATCCATGTTAACCATAACAGCAGCAGATGCTTGGCGTGCGATCATACCTGTTTCAATCGAAACAGTATGTTGACCGTATTGGAATTTACGAACAATAGGATTTAACACTATATTACCCTTTTTGTAAGGCTACCTGAGATTCTCAGGGAGCATTGGCTTACTCTTCCTACTACAGCCTCGCGACTAATGAGAATACTGATATTCCAGTGATCAATTCTCTCATTAGCCGCGCGAATCGGATGCAGCGAAGAGGCATTAATAAAACAACTTACTACGACTCATAGCTTAGCATTTAAGTTAAGTATAATTCGAGTATTACTTCAACTTTCAAAATAACTTTTAGAAGAAAAGGGGCCTCTGGCCCCTTTTCTCTGAAACTGACTCTACTCGTCATATTTCAAGTTGCAACGTTGTTGACTACATTCACTCGTACTAGCCACATACTGATGTATGTTCTAGTATCTCACTCATTTTTAGCCTAGCTGCAACTCGAATTATCTAGAGTAAGATTAGCGACGCAGACCTAAACGCTCGATAAGAGCAGTGTAACGCGCGATATCTTTACCTTTCAAGTAAGCTTGTAAGCGACGACGCTGAGCAACCATACGCAGCAGACCACGACGGCTGTGGTGATCTTTTTTGTGCTCTGCAAAGTGGCTTTGCAGGTGGTTGATTTGTGCAGTCAGCAGAGCGATTTGAACTTCGCTTGAACCAGTGTCATTTTCACCGCGGCCGAACTCAGCAACGATTTTAGCTTTCGCTTCATTACTTAGAGACATAATAAACTCCAAAATGATTAATGTAAGTGATGAGAGCCAATCTCTAATTTAGCATCTCAAGATTAAGCGCCGCTATTCTACGCTGCTTAAGGCAGCAAAGCAATAAGCGCTACTACGCGGGCTGTTCATTTTCCACAACCAAACGCTTCGGTGCGATACGTCCATCCTCACTCACCAGAGCAATACCGATAAACCGCTGCGCTGTACCACAAGTGACTCGAACCATACCGTTTTCTTCAAGGCCTTCAACCGCGGCTCTCACAGGTTGACCCTGTTTAAAGTAAGCCGCTGTTTCCTCTGTAATATTTACAGCTGGAAAATGAACGACTGCGGTATCCATTGGCAATAATAAAGTATCAAGCAAGGACTCAAAAGAACCTTCACCTGCATCTACTTTTGCTCGTAAGGCGGCTAATTGCTCTAATGTTACCATTCGCTCATAAGGATAGTTAGCCACTTGCACTCGACGCAAGTAAATCACATGCGCACCACAGCCTAACATCTCACCGAGGTCATCAATAATTGTACGAATATAGGTTCCTTTAGAACAGTGTATTTCCAGCTCTAATTCGTTATTTTCTAAACGAATAAACTGCAATTCATACACTGTAATTGGACGAGCTTCACGCTCAACCGTAATTCCTTTACGCGCATATTCATACAATGGACGACCTTGATGTTTCAGCGCAGAATACATTGAAGGAACTTGTAATGTATCACCGCGGAAAAACGCTAAAGCGTCATCCAGTTGCTGCTGTGTAAACTCTACGTTACGCTCACTGATAATTTCGCCGTGTGAATCTGATGTGTCAGTACGTTGCCCAAGACGAGCAATGACGCGATAACGTTTATCTGAATCGAGTAAAAACTGGGAAAATTTCGTCGCTTCGCCAAGACAAACAGGCAACATACCTGTTGCAAGAGGGTCAAGTGCCCCTGTGTGTCCAGCTTTATTGGCATTAAAAAAGCGCCGCACTTTTTGCAGCGCATCATTTGAAGAAATATCCGTGGGTTTATCCAGCAGCACTACGCCGTCAATATTACGGCCGCTACGACGACGCCCCATTATTTTTCCTCTTTATCACTAACATCCGCACGACGTTTTTCATCATCGCGGATCACATTTGACACTAAATTAGACATTCGCATACCGTCAACAAGAGAGTTGTCATACTCAAATGTTAACTCAGGAATGATACGTAAGCGCATGGCTTTTCCAATTAATGAACGTATAAAGCCTGATGCTTCATTTAATGCTTTAATGCCGTCTGCAACCATTTCTTCTTCGCTTTTATCATTAGCGATATTGAAGAAGGTCACAAAGACTTTACCGTATGCGAGATCGCGAGATAACTCGACACCTGAAACGGTAGCCATACCAATACGTGGGTCTTTGATCTCACGTTGTAAGATGATCGCAATTTCTTTTTGCATCTCTTGCGCAACGCGCTGAGCACGACTGAATTCTTTTGCCATCGTTATGTCTCCTGACAATAAAGGGGGCTATCGCCCCCTTATAACACTATTTTGTAGTCACGATGCTTCGTGGGCTCTCACAAAATTAACCGTCAATAGAACGTTTAACTTCAATGATTTCGAAGACTTCGATCATATCGCCAACGCGAACGTCGTTGTAGTTCTTAACGCCGATACCACATTCCATACCGTTACGAACTTCACTAACGTCATCTTTAAAGCGACGCAGTGATTCTAATTCACCTTCATAGATAACGACGTTATCACGCAGGACACGGATTGGGTTATTACGTTTAATGGTACCTTCAGTAACCATACAACCAGCAACTGCACCAAATTTCGGTGATTTAAATACATCACGGACTTCTGCCAGACCAATGATTTGCTGTTTGTATTCAGGTGCCAACATACCACTCATCGCTTGTTTGATTTCATCAATCAAGCTATAGATGACCGAGTAGTAACGTAAATCAACACTTTCGCTTTCAATTACACGACGTGCAGAGGCATCAGCACGGACGTTAAAGCCAAGGATGATTGCGTTTGATGCAGCAGCCAGTGTCGCGTCAGTTTCAGTGATACCACCCACGCCTGAACCGATAATTTTCACTTTAACTTCATCTGTTGACAGTTTCATCAGAGAGTCAGTGATCGCTTCACAAGTACCTTGAACGTCAGTTTTCAGTACAATGTTCAGTTCAGAAACTTTACCTTCTTCCATGTTAGCAAACATGTTTTCCAGTTTAGATTTCTGCTGACGAGCTAATTTAACATCGCGGAATTTACCTTGACGGTACAGGGCAACTTCACGTGCTTTTTTCTCATCACGAACAACTGTCGCTTCGTCACCCGCTGAAGGGACGCTAGACAGACCTAAAATCTCAACAGGCATTGATGGACCGGCAGATTGAACATCTTTACCGAGTTCGTTACGCATTGCACGAATACGGCCATATTCAAATCCACACAGGACGATATCACCTTTGTTCAGCGTACCTTCTTGAACTAGGATAGTTGCCACAGGGCCACGACCTTTGTCTAAGTAAGACTCAACAACCACGCCGCTTGCCATGCCGGTATAAACTGCTTTCAGTTCTAAAACTTCAGCTTGCAGTAACAGTGCATCAAGTAAATCGTCAATACCTGTACCCACTTTCGCAGATACACCGATAAATTGCGTATCACCGCCCCACTCTTCAGAAATAACACCGTACTGAGACAGCTCATTTCTAACACGGTCAATATCCGCTTCTGGTTTATCAATTTTGTTCACAGCAACAACAATCGGTACACCCGCAGCTTTCGCATGTTGGATAGCTTCGATAGTTTGTGGCATTACGCCATCGTCCGCTGCAACAACCAGAACAACGATATCTGTTGCCTGAGCACCACGAGCACGCATAGATGTAAACGCGGCGTGACCTGGGGTATCTAGGAAGGTAATCATACCTTTGTCAGTTTGCACGTGGTAAGCACCGATGTGCTGAGTAATACCACCCGCTTCGCCTGATGCCACTTTCGTTGAACGAATGTAGTCAAGTAAAGAGGTTTTACCGTGGTCAACGTGACCCATGATGGTAACAACTGGTGCACGTGGTTCTTGCGCTGCAGAACCAGTATCACGGTCATTCATTACCGATTCTTCTAACTCGTTCTCACGACGCAGAATAACTTTGTGACCCATTTCTTCTGCGACTAATTGTGCAGTTTCTTGGTCAATCACTTGGTTGATAGTCGCCATAGCGCCCATCTTCATCATCGTTTTGATGACTTGAGAACCTTTTACTGCCATTTTATTCGCGAGTTCACCCACAGTGATAGTCTCGCCAATCACAACATCACGGTTAACCGCTGCTGCTGGCTTAGTAAAGCTTTGCTGTAAAGAACTACCTTTACGTTGTTTACCTTTAGTACGGCCTGAACGACCCGCAGCACGCTCTTCTTCGCGGTCTGCTTTCTCAGAAAGTTTGTTACCTTTTTTCTGACGAGGTGCTTTCGCTGTACGGTTACGTGAACGACGGCCTTCTTCTTTCTCATCACTTTCATCTTCAGCAGCGCGAGCATGCGTTGAAGTGGTTGTGTGATAATCGCTGTCTTCTTCAGTTTTCGTGTCAGCAGTCCATTTTTCGCCGTTTTCTTCAGCCATTTTGCGTGCTTCTTCAGCCACGCGACGTGCTTCTGCTTCAACTTTGCGCTGAGTTTCTTCTTCAGCTTTACGTTTTAGCTCCGCAGCTTCAGCTTCACGGCGTTGTTTGTCGGCATTACTTTCTACAGCTTTGCCTGCTTTTTGTTGATTTTCGCTTGGTTTCACTTTTTCTCTTTCCGCTGCTTCGCGCGTCGCTTTATCTGCTGCTTCACGTTTTGCTTTCTCTTGGGCTTCACGTTTTGCCTTTTCTTCCGCTTCACGTTTAGTTGTTTCTTCTGCTAATCGTTTTGCATCTGCTTGACGTTGTGCCAGTTCTTCAGCTTCGCGCTGTGCCTGCTCTTCCGCTTCACGCTGCGCCTGTTCTTCCGCTTTTGCTTCTTCAGCATCACGGTTCACATAAGTGCGTTTTTTGCGGACTTCAACATTTACCGATTTGCTTTTGCCACCGGTGACGGGGACACTCAGCGTACTACGAGTTTTGCGCTGTAGTGTCAATTTGCTTGGCTGACCCGCTGCCCCGCCTTGTTCACGGTTTAAATGGCTCAGTAAAGCTTCTTTTTCTGACTGACTAACAGAGTCATTCTCACCTTTTTTGATCCCTGCTTCAGCAAATTGCTGTACCAGGCGATCAACTGTGGTTTGAATTTCCGTTGCCAATGTTTTTACAGTTTCTGTCATGCCGTTCCTTCCTGCTACAGTGTTTACGCATCGTTACCGAACCAGCAAATATTACGTGCGGCCATGATGAGCGTACCTGCTTTCTCATCATCCAGACCTTCAATATCAATCAGGTCGTCGATGCCCTGCTCAGCAAGATCTTCCAGTGTACAGATTCCACGAGTAGCCAAATTATAGGCAAGAGTACGATCCATACCTTCAAGATTCAACAAATCTTCTGCTGGCTGATTATCACCTAGGCTCTCTTTTTGAGCCAATTCTATTGTGGTGAGGGCCGCTTTCGCTCTTTCACGTAGAACTTCAACAGTCTCTTCATCAAGACCATCAATTTCCAGAAGTTCATTAATAGGCACGTAAGCCAGTTCTTCTAACGTCGAGAAGCCTTCTTCAACAAGTGCAGTGGCAAACTCTTCATCAATATCAAGATGCTTGGTGAATGTATCAATAGAAGCATGTGCTTCTGCCTGATGTTTTGCATTAAGCTCTTCTGCGGTCATGACGTTTAATTCCCACTTGTCATCACCACGGTGTTTTTTCAGTAATTGAGCTGCCAGACGTACGTTTTGACCGTTACGTCCAATGGCTTGTGCCAGATTACTGCTTTCTACGGCAACATCCATCGTACATTTGTCTTCATCGACTACGATAGATGCAACATCAGCCGGAGCCATTGCATTAATAACGAATTGAGCTGGGTTATCGTCCCATAACACAATATCAATTCTTTCGCCGCCTAATTCACTAGAAACGGCTTGAACTCGCGCTCCACGCATACCAACACAAGCACCAACAGGGTCGATACGCTTGTCATTAGTTTTCACCGCAATTTTTGCACGAGAACCTGGGTCACGGGCAGCGGCTTTAATTTCAATAATTTCTTCGCCAATTTCTGGTACTTCAATGCGGAATAATTCAATCAGCATTTCAGGGCGAGAACGCGTAACAAAAAGTTGCGCACCGCGTGCCTCAGGACGAACATCATACAGGACTCCGCGGATACGGTCACCTGGACGGAAGTTTTCACGTGGCAACATATCTTCACGCAGAATCACAGCTTCAGCGTTATTGCCTAAATCTAACGTGATATTTTCACGATTAACTTTTTTCACCTGAGCCGTGATAATTTCACCTTGTTGCTCACGGAATTGGTCAACAACCATCGCACGCTCTGCTTCGCGTACTTTCTGTACGATAACTTGCTTAGCTGTTTGAGTGGTAATACGGTCAAATACAACAGACTCGATTTGGTCTTCGACGTACTCTCCAAGCTGCAGTGCCGGATCTTCGTATTGAGCCGCTTCTAATGTAATTTCACGCGTTGGCATTGTGACTTCTTCGACAATTAACCAACGACGGAAGGTATCGAAATCACCTGATTTACGGTCAATTTCCACACGGACATCAATTTCTTGCTCGTATTTCTTTTTAGTTGCCGTCGCTAATGCAGTTTCCAGAGCCTCGAAGATTTTTTCACGAGGGAGGGATTTTTCGTTAGAAACCGCTTCTACAACAGCCAGAATTTCTTTATTCATCCTAGTTGCCTCATTGAACTTTATTAAAAGTGGGGTACCAAGTTAGCTTTCTGGATGTTGCCGAGGGCGAACACCTCATCCTTACCATCTACAGTAACCGTAATCATTTCACCGTCTATGGCCTTAATAACGCCTTGCCACCTACGGCGGTTCTGCATTGCTATACGCAAAGTCAATGCCACCTCTTCACCCATAAAACGCTCGTAATGCGCAATAGTGAATAATGGACGCTCAAGCCCTGGTGACGATATTTCCAGGTTATAAATGACAGAAATTGGATCTTCAACGTCCAATACTGCACTGACCTGATGGCTGACATCAGCACAATCATCAACAGTGATGCCTTCTTCACTATCGATGAAGACACGCAGTGTCGATGTGCGACCACGGATAAACTCTAAGCCAACAAATTCAAAGCCTAGCGCCTCCACCGGTGCTGAAATCATCTCTGTTAATTTCTGTTCTAATGTGGACAAGCCCACCCCCAGACATAAAAAAAGGGCTATAAAAGCCCAGTTAATTCGATTGTCAAATAACAAAAAACCCCGAAATTCGGGGCTTTATGCAACTGGACCCTGTAGTGCACGGGTTCACCATATTCTTATTATACCTGTAAAATCTAGAGAAATCGATGAGAAATTTTGAGAGCTGTTAGTTAACTGCACTTGATTGCTACACCGGATAACTACTATAGACTACGATACTGACAAGGTATGTTGAATAAGAAATGGTTGCGGGAGCCGGATTTGAACCGACGACCTTCGGGTTATGAGCCCGACGAGCTACCAAGCTGCTCCATCCCGCGTTCGAAAACGTGTCATATTCTACACAGATAACCCGTAAATCACAAGCTATCTAAAATAATGGTGCCGAGGACGGGACTTGAACCCGTACGCCCGTTTTGTAGGCACTACCACCTCAAGGTAGCGTGTATACCAATTTCACCACCTCGGCACTGAGGCGAGGTTATCAATAGTTAATCAATAACCTCAAATTTTAACTTCTCACTCATCGCTGAGCTTACTACTTAATGATGGCATTAGTTGCCTTCATTCGGAATCTTTCACACTTAACGAGGGATATCGCTCGTTGGTGTAGCTGGTGCTGCCGGAACGTCTGTTGGTTGCTCGACTTTTGTAGGTTCACTAATGTTTTCCCACTTACTACCACTACCAGTTCCGTACTTGTTAGCAGTCATATTGCCAAGTATCAAACTGATGATGAAAAACACAGCAGCCAAGATTCCAGTCATACGGGTCATGAAGTTACCTGAGCCCGATGAACCAAACAGTGTTGCAGAAGCGCCCGCACCGAATGAAGCTCCCATGTCAGCACCTTTACCTTGCTGTAACATAATCAGACCAATAAGCCCGATAGCCGCTAGCAAGAAAATAATTAAAAGAGCTACATACATTTGAGTTACCTATTCAGTTGCGGTGCATAGCCTAATGCTATGACCTTTATCACTGCACACCTGCTCATTTCGACCGTGAAAGAATACTCTTACGGGATTGAGCAGGTGCGAATACTAACCAAAGCTGAGCCGACAAGCAAGTCTATTTTGATTCCATTTGATTATTTGCAGAAAAAAACAACAAATCATCAAAATATCGCTCAGCTTCACCCATAATAACTTAGCCCGCTGCTTTTACAGCATCCGCAATATAGTTTGCCATTGCAGTCACATCAGCTTCATTTTCACCTTCAACCATGACACGGATTAACGGCTCTGTTCCTGATTTTCTCAGTAATACACGGCCTTTTCCTGCCAATTGTTTTTCAACTTCTTCGTTCGCTGCAACCACCGCATCACTTTGTAGTGGATCGTGTTGGCCTTTGAAACGGACATTGACTAACACTTGAGGTAATAATTTCATACCACTGCATAAGTCATGTAAGCTCATATGGTTACGTACCATAGCACTTAATACCTGCAAGCCTGCAACAATCCCGTCACCAGTAGTCGTTTTATCCAATAAAATCACGTGGCCTGAGTTTTCAGCCCCCATGCGCCAACCTTTTTCCTGTAATTTTTCGAGGACATAGCGGTCGCCCACTTTTGCACGCTCAAAAGGAATTCCTAGCTGTTTCAGAGCGATTTCTAATCCCATATTACTCATTAGTGTTCCGACTACGCCGCCTTTTAGCTGGCCTTGACGTAGTGCTTCACGAGCAATAATAAAGAGGATTTGGTCACCATCGACTTTTTCACCGAGGTGGTCAACCATGATAATGCGGTCGCCATCACCATCAAATGCCAAGCCAACGTGCGCTTTTTCTTCCAGTACTTTTTGTTGCAATTGACGCACATCCGTTGCACCACATTCTTCATTGATGTTGATCCCATTAGGATCACAACCGATAGTGATAACCTCAGCCCCTAATTCACGAAACACATTTGGTGCGATGTGATAAGTCGCCCCGTTAGCACAGTCAATCACTATTTTTAAACTTGCTAGGCTTTGTTCGTTCGGGAACGTACCTTTACAAAATTCAATATAACGGCCCGCAGCATCGACAATACGGTTTGCACGACCTAATTCTGCTGATTCAACGCATGTGATCGGCTTTTCCATTTCAGCTTCAATAGCTTCTTCGACTTCATCAGGCAATTTGGTTCCATCAATTGAGAAGAATTTAATCCCATTGTCATAATATGGGTTATGAGATGCTGAAATGACAATCCCCGCTTCTGCGCGGAAAGTACGTGTTAAATAAGCGACCGCAGGGGTTGGCATTGGGCCAGTGAAAGATGCAGATAAACCTGCAGCAGCTAAGCCAGCTTCTAGCGAGGATTCCAACATATAACCAGAAATACGCGTATCTTTACCAATAATAATTTTACGAGAACCATGACGTGCGAGAACTTTTCCTGCCGCCCAACCTAATTTTAAAACAAAATCAGGGGTAATTGGGCTATCGCCCACTTTGCCACGAATACCATCAGTACCAAAATATTTACGGTCGCTCATACGCTTATTTTTCCTTTTCTGACAGAGTCATCTGTACCACTTGCATCGCTTGCACGGTTTCTTTGACATCATGAACTCGAATGATGTGTGCTCCTTGCATCGCAGCAATCACTGCGCAAGTTAGGCTGCCTGCGAGACGTTCTTGTGGTGGAACATTTAATAATTGTCCAATCATAGATTTACGTGACATCCCTGCCAATAGCGGTAGTCCGAAATTATGAAATTGCTCTAAGTTTGCCAATAACTGGTAATTATGCGACAAGTTCTTACCAAAACCAAAGCCTGGATCAAGGATAATTTGCTGTCTCTCTATCCCTGCAGTCACGCATCGAGTGATTTCAGCGTCAAGATAGTCTTTTACTTCACGCACCACGTTTTCATAATTTGGTGCTTCTTGCATCGTTCTTGGCTGGCCTTGCATATGCATAATGCAAACGGGTAAACCTGTTTTCGCAGCAACTTCTAATGCACCTGGCTCATGGAGCGAACGAATGTCATTGATAATATGCATGCCTGCGTTTGCAGCTTCGGCCATGACTTTCGCTTTCGAAGTATCAACTGAAATCCACACATCAAAACGCTGTGCTATCGCTTCAACAATGGGAATAACTCGGTCAAGTTCCTCATTCACAGAGACTTCAGCGGCGCCAGGACGGGTCGATTCGCCACCAATATCAATGATAGCCGCGCCGTGTTGAACCATTTTTGCCACATGCTCAAGCGCATCATGATAACGATTATGAGTGCCACCATCTGAAAATGAATCAGGAGTGACATTCAAAATCCCCATCACCTTTGGTGTGGATAAGTCAAGAACACTGCCTCTCGCTTTGATTTGCATTGTTATTTTTCCTTAACGAAAAAAACCCCAGCGAACTGGGGTCTTAGTATTTTATTTCACGACCGCTTATTGTGGTTTGCTGTCGTTATTATCTGATGGTTTTGATTCATCAGTATTATTACTATTATCGGTATTACTTGGTTCTTCAGCACTGTTATTAGGTTCTTCAGATTGAGGTTTTTCGGCTGTTTTTGCTACATTTGCCGCACCTTTACCAAATGTTCCCGTCACATTACTGACTTTTTTATCTTCATCCCAACCCGCTGGTTCACGAACTGGACGACGATTCATTAAATCATCAATCATTGGCATATCGATAGTTTCATATTTCAGTAATGCATCTTTCGTTGCATGTAGAATATCGATATTGTCTTCCAGTGTTTTGTAAGCCAGTTGGTAACAGTGGTCTAAAATTTTCTTAATTTCTTCATCAACAATACGTGCTGTTTCATCAGAAATTCCAGAACCATTACCTGAAGAACGACCTAAGAACGCTGGACCTTCTTCTTTCGAGTATTGCATTGGGCCTAAACGGTCTGAGAAGCCCCATTGCGTTACCATGTTACGTGCCGTATTAGTTGCAAACTGAATATCTGAAGATGCTCCCGTCGTTACTTTATCGCGACCGTAAATCAGTTCTTCAGCAATACGCCCCGCATAGGCTGTCGCAATCATACCTTCGAGTTTCAAGCGACTACGGCTAACTTCATCACCTTCCGGTAAGAAGAAGGCCACACCCAGTGCTTGACCACGTGGAACAATTGTGACTTTGTGAACAGGGTCATGCTCTGGCATTAAATGACCGATAATCATATGACCACCTTCATGGTAAGCCGTTGATTCTTTTTGCTCTTCGGTCATCATCAGAGAACGACGCTCTGCACCCATCCAAATTTTGTCACGCGCTTTTTCGAATTCAACCATGGAAACGACACGCATGTTTGCACGTGCGGCAAACAACGCGGCTTCGTTAACCAAGTTTGCCAATTCAGCACCCGAGAAGCCAGGTGTTGCACGAGCAAGAATGAAAGTATCTACGCTTGGGTCGATAGGAACACGACGCATATGTACTTTCAGAATTTGTTCACGGCCACGAACGTCTGGTAAGCCAACGACTACCTGACGGTCAAAACGACCTGGACGTAATAAAGCAGGGTCAAGTACGTCAGCACGGTTAGTTGCTGCGATAACAATGATACCCTCATTACCTTCGAAACCGTCCATTTCAACCAGCATTTGGTTCAGTGTTTGCTCACGCTCATCGTGACCACCACCAAGACCTGCACCACGTTGACGACCTACTGCGTCAATCTCATCGATAAAGATGATACAAGGAGCTGCTTTTTTCGCTTGTTCGAACATATCACGAACACGAGAAGCCCCCACACCCACAAACATTTCCACGAAGTCTGAACCGGAAATGGTGAAGAATGGAACTTTTGCTTCACCTGCGATAGCTTTTGCCAGTAATGTTTTACCCGTTCCTGGAGGCCCTACCATCAGGACGCCTTTTGGAATTTTACCGCCAAGTTTTTGGAAACGAGCAGGTTCACGCAGAAATTCTACGATTTCGCCCACTTCTTCTTTGGCTTCATCACACCCAGCAACGTCTGCAAATGTTGTTTTGATCTGATCTTCTGTCAGCATGCGGGCTTTACTTTTGCCAAATGACATCGCCCCCTTGCCGCCACCGCCTTGCATCTGGCGCATGAAGAAAATCCAGACACCAATCAACAGAAGCATTGGGAACCAGGAAATAAAAATAGATGTCAGTAAGCTAGGTTCTTCTGGTGGTTCACCAACAACCGTCACATGCTTATTCAGCAAAGTGTCTAACAGCTTCTCATCCTGCATAGGAAGATAAGTTGTATAGCGGCTATTATCAGCCTTTCTGACGTTCAGTTCACGACCGGTGATACGAACTTCACGTACCTGATCCTGGGCTAACTCATTGATAAACGTAGAATAATCAACTCTGCGACTATTCGAATCGCTTGGGCCAAAACTCTGGAACAAGGACATCAGAACAACTGCGATGACTAACCAGAGAATCAGGTTTTTCGCCATGTCACTCAAGGGATTAACCTCATATTACAACTGTGTTAACAAATAACGCTCAGGGTACTATAGTTTTAGCCCTGTCGCTACAATGTATACTTCACGTGACCGTGCCCGCGAAGATTCGGGTTTACGAACTTTTACTTTCGTAAACAGGGAGCGGATATCCCTAAGGTAATCGTCAAAGCCTTCTCCCTGAAACACTTTAACAATGAAACTCCCCCCAGGCGCCAATACAGCACGGCACATATCCAATGCTAATTCAACTAGATACATAGAGCGAGGAATATCAACCGCTGGTGTCCCACTCATATTTGGCGCCATGTCAGACATGACCACCTGTACTTTTTTGTCGCCAACGCGTTCTAACAAAGCGGCGAGAACGGCTTCATCGCGAAAATCCCCTTGCAGGAAATCAACGCCAACGATTGGGTCCATCGGCAATAAGTCACAAGCAATAACCCGCCCATTATGACCTATTTGGCTAACAACGTATTGCGACCAACCACCAGGGGCTGCTCCTAAATCAACAACGGTCATACCTGGTTTAAAAATTTTATCACCTTGCTGGATTTCTTCCAGCTTAAACCATGCACGTGAGCGTAGCCCTTTTTTTTGTGCTTGCTGAACATATTTATCACTAAAATGCTCTTGCAACCAGCGACTTGAGCTTGCCGAACGTTTTTTATTGGCCATTGTGCTTTCCAACTATACTAAAAGAACTTCACCTAACTTGCTGCTTCTTTACCATCAAAAAGATATAATTGATGGTGATAGATATCAGATGGCGGTAGAATAAGCCATTTTCAATACTAACCAAGCAAAAAATCAATGAATCTTAATAAAAAACAAATTCAGCACCTAAAAAGTCTCGCTCACCATTTAAACCCTGTTGTTATGATCGGCAACAATGGTTTAACCGAAGGTGTTTTGGCTGAGATTGAACTCTCATTAGCGCATCATGAGCTTATCAAAGTCAAGATCGCAGGCGAAGACCGTGATACTAAAAATTTGATCGCTGATGCGATTGTTCGCGAAACTGGTGCAGTAAATGTACAAATCATCGGTAAAATTCTTGTTATCTACCGTCCTTCGGCAGACCGCAAAATCATTTTACCTAAATAATTTCCCATCATTTATATAAAAATGCCATTGAAAGCATGTTTTATATGATGAAAAAGGCCGCCTGCGGCCTTTTTCTTTAAATCAGGGAAATAATATAACCAATTCAGGGAAATAGGAATCAGATATACTCAACTTTAAGAATTTCGAACTCAACATCGCCACCTGGGGTTTTAATTGAGACCACATCATCAACTTCTTTACCCACTAAACCACGTGCTATCGGGGAGTTAACAGAAATCAGATTGATCTTAATATCTGCTTCGTCATCACCAACGATACGATACGTTAGCTCTTCATCGGTATCAACATTCAGTACAGTCACAGTTGCGCCAAAGATAACGCGACCATTATTGACCATTTTAGTTACATCGATTACTTGAGCGTGAGAAAGCTTACCTTCGATTTCTTGAATACGGCCCTCACAGAAACCTTGTTGCTCACGTGCTGCATGATATTCTGCATTTTCTTTTAAGTCACCGTGCTCACGCGCTTCTGCAATAGATGCAATAATTTCTGGGCGACGGACAGATTTAAGGAATTCAAGCTCTTCTCTTAGCTTATCCGCACCAAGTACCGTCATCGGGATCTGTTTCATTAATAAATACCTCGGTTCAATCCTATCTAAAAACAAGTATCTTCCTGATTTTGTAACAACAGTACACCGAACACCTACGTAAAACCGGGGGGTGTTCTAGTAAAAAAACGCAATCAGACTTATGTACTCATTTATCTTATCATAATGTACGCTATTTTAACTGAGACTTAATAACGGGTCACCGTTTACTTTCTTGGGCATTACACTTTAGTATGTATTATATGTCCACCCTAATGCGTGAAATATATGTCATTATTAACTTTAACCAGAAAATGGATCATCTCTTTAGGAATTACCTTAGCCAGTACGCAAGTTTTTGCGATTCCGATTGATGAATACAAACAATATTTACCTGATGGCACTAACCTTGCTCTGGTCGCGCAAAAAGTGGGAAGTAGCACCCCATTAATTGATTATAATGCACAGCAAATGGCATTACCTGCAAGTACACAAAAGGTTGTGACCGCTCTTGCTGCCCTATTACAACTGGGGCCAGATTACCGTTTTGTCACCAATTTTGAAACTGATGCAAAACTTAGCAACAACACATTGACTGGCGATTTAGTGATCCGCTTCAGTGGTGATCCAACACTAACTCGTCAACAAATTCGTAATATGGCTAATGCGTTAAAGCAGCTTGGGATCCATAAAGTTGATGGCGATCTCGTCGTTGATATTTCTGCTTTTACTAGCCATGACAAAGCACCTGGTTGGGTTTGGAATGATATGACCCAATGTTTTAGTGCGCCACCTGCAGCGGCTATCATTGACCGCAACTGTTTTTCAGTTTCTCTTTATCCTGCTGAAAAAGCAGGTGACTATGCCTTCATTAAGGCGGCTAGTTTTTACCCTGTCAATATGTTCAGCGAAGTCAAAACATTAGCTAAAGGCTCCCCTGAAGCGCGCTATTGCGAACTTGATGTTGTTCCTGGTGAACTGAATCGCTATACCCTGACAGGTTGTTTAACCCAACGCAGCGAGCCCTTACCACTTGCCTTTGCGGTACAAAACGGAGCGAGTTACTCAGGGGCGATTGTCAAAAATGAGTTAATCACTGCGGGTATTGAGCTCACCGGCCATGTGAAAAAGCGCACATTCCCAGCGCCTCAATCACAAGTGTTAGTCAAAACTGAATCTAAGCCGCTACATGATTTGCTAAAAGTCATGCTAAAAAAATCCGATAATATGATAGCAGACACTGTTTTTCGTACTATCGGTCGAGAATATTATGGTGTCCCAGGTACTTGGCGTTCAGGATCCGATGCGGTAAGACAAGTACTGAAGCAAAAAGCGGGGATCGATCTTGGCAATACTGTGATGGTTGATGGTTCAGGACTGTCTCGCCACAATTTGATCACCCCTGCAACAATGATGGAGGTCTTGCAATTTATCGCAAAAAACGATCAACAACTCGATTTTATCTCCATGCTTCCACTTGCAGGCCATGATGGTACATTGCGTTATCGTGGCGGCTTTGATGAGGCTGGTGTAAATGGTAAAGTTTCCGCCAAAACGGGGGCATTACAAGGGGTCTATAACCTCGCAGGTTTTATCACAACCGCCAGTGGCCAGCGTGTTGCTTTTGTACAGTTTATCTCTGCTTATGCGGTACCACAAAACCAGCAACGTACTCGTCGAGTACCATTAGTACGGTTTGAAAGCCGTTTGTATAAAGATCTGTATCAGAAAAACTGATCATACGTGATTTAGATATTAAAAAGGCGCTTTCGCGCCTTTTATATTTCTAAGATAAACTATTTTTGATAAATGATTTCGACACCTTCGTCGTCATCTTCATCCCAATCGTCATCCCAGTCGTCATCAAAATCTTCAGTACCAGACAGTTGCTCTTTATGGTAATCATCCCACATGAATTCAACTTTTTCAGGTTGCTGTGCATCTTCAGTCGTGGCCATATCACGTGGTTGAGTATTCATAAATTCCATGATATCCCAACACAGTGCTTTCACACCTTCGTGGTTAACCGCTGAAATCATGTAGAATTTATCTTCCCAGCCCATCGCTTTGGCAATTTCTGCTGCACGCTGTGCAGATTCTTCTTCACCTAAGATATCAATCTTATTGAAAACTAACCAACGTGGTTTTGCTGCCAGTTTTTCACTGTATTTTTCTAACTCACTAATGATGATCTTCGCATTTTCGACAGGATCAGACTCATCAATAGGGCAAATGTCAATCAAGTGAAGTAAGACACGACAACGCTCTAAGTGTTTCAGGAATTGGATCCCAAGACCTGCACCTTCTGCTGCGCCTTCGATCAACCCTGGAATATCCGCAACCACAAAACTTTGCTCGTTATCCATACGCACGACACCCAAGCTTGGGACCAAAGTGGTAAATGGATAATCAGCGACTTTTGGTTTTGCTGCTGATACAGAACGGATAAATGTTGATTTACCTGCATTTGGCATACCAAGCATGCCCACATCTGCTAACAGCATCAATTCTAACAGTATTTCGCGGGTTTCACCTTTAGTCCCCATAGTACGTTGACGTGGAGCACGATTTACTGAAGATTTAAAACGGGTATTCCCAAGCCCATGGAAACCGCCTTTAGCGACCATATGACGTTGATCATGACGAGTCATATCACAAAGTACTTCGTTGGTCCCTAAATCGCGTACACGCGTTCCTACAGGTACTTTTACAGTGATGTCTTGACCACGTTTACCTGTACATTCACGGCTTTGGCCATTTTGGCCACGTTCTGCACGAAATGATTTTTCAAAACGATAGTCGATTAGCGTGTTGAGGTTTTCGTCTGCTTGTAAGTAAACGTCCCCACCATCGCCACCGTCACCACCGTCCGGTCCCCCTTTAGGGATGTATTTTTCACGGCGGAAGCTGACACAACCATTGCCACCATCTCCTGCCACGACCAATATTTTGGCTTCATCTACAAATTTCATAATTCTTTCTCCGCTTCTGAGCCGCATAACGCTGGATGGCTGTTCTACTCAGAGATGGTGTATCTTTAATACGTGTGTAGTTCATTAAAGATCAAATATCTGAATATAAAAAGCCCCGCAAAAGGTTTTTGCAGGGCTTTAATTCTGAATTAAAGGTCAGAAAACTTATTCAGCTTCGATGCTGATAAATTTACGATTGTTTGGACCTTTAACTTCAAATTTAACTTTACCGTCCGCTAATGCGAACAGAGTGTGGTCACGGCCACAACCTACGTTGTTACCTGCGTGGAACTTAGTACCACGTTGACGAACGATGATGCTACCTGCTAATACAGCTTCACCACCAAAACGTTTAACACCTAAACGTTTTGCTTCTGAGTCACGACCGTTACGAGTCGAACCACCAGCCTTTTTGTGTGCCATTAATCTGCTCTCCTAAATCTTAAGCGATGACAGTGATCTTAACATCAGTGAACCACTGACGATGACCCTGTTGTTTACGGCTATGTTTACGACGACGGAATTTGACGATTTTAACTTTTTCGCCACGACCGTGTGCAACCACTTCCGCTTTCACTTTAACGCCTTCAACGACAGGAGCGCCGATTTGGATCTCATCGCCATTAGCAACCATCAGAACTTGATCAAATTCAACAGTTTCACCTGTTGCGATGTCCAGCTTTTCTAGGCGGACAGTTTGACCTTCGCTAACTCGGTGTTGTTTACCACCACTTTGGAAAACCGCGTACATATTAACTCCGCTTTCCGCGTACCCGCTAAATATTTCAATTCCAGAGTACGCTATAAAATATTCACAATAGGGCGCGAATTCTACGCAAAAAAGCAGCAGAACACAAGCCAATAATGCGGTTAGATGACAAAAAATACGACTTTTTTCTCAATAACCGTTTTTGAGCATTGATTTCGTCCCTATTCACTCAATTGTTACTTATTTAAACATTTTTTGCATCACACCTGATAATCTTATAATTAATAATGTTATGCTAGAAGGATAACTGTTCTATCGGTCTCCCATTTTTTTATTTCGGGAATGAACCAAAAACTAATAATATGAATAAATTACGATGAATTTAGAATCTATTATTGAACTGACAACTGAGGATATGTCAGCGGTAAACGAAGCCATCCTCAGTCAATTGAATTCAGATGTTGCACTAATTAACCAGCTTGGTTATTACATAGTCAGTGGTGGTGGTAAAAGGATCCGCCCAATGATCGCTATACTTGCAGGTCGATCCTTAGGCTATTCGGGTCATAAGCATACCCAGGTCGCTGCATTGATCGAGTTCATTCATACAGCAACACTGCTGCATGATGACGTCGTTGATGAGTCTGATATGCGTCGAGGAAAGCAAACTGCAAATGCTGTTTTTGGTAATGCAGCGAGTGTCTTAGTCGGTGATTTTATTTACACTCGATCATTCCAGATGATGACGGATCTCGACTCAATGCGGGTACTAAAGCTGATGTCTGAAGCGACGAATGTGATCGCTGAAGGCGAAGTTTTACAGTTGATGAACTGCAACGATCCCAACATTACTGAAGAAAACTACATGCAAGTGATCTACAGTAAAACCGCACGTCTGTTTGAAGCAGCGGCTCATGCATCGGCGATTTTAGCCGATGCAACACCAGTGCAAGAAAAAGCACTACAAGATTATGGTCGTTATATTGGTACTGCTTTCCAGTTAATTGATGATCTCCTCGATTATGATGCAGACAACGCTCAACTGGGAAAAAACACGGGTGATGACTTAGATGAAGGTAAGCCTACACTTCCCCTACTTCACGCGATGCAAAATGGTAACGAAGAAGAATCAGCATTGATCCGCCAAGCCATTGAACAAGGTAATGGACGCCATTTGTTAGATACTGTTCTTGCAACCATGAAACGCTGTGGTTCTCTTGAATATACTTATGAAAGAGCCCAAGAAGAAGCACAAAAAGCGATTGATGCCTTAAATGTCATTGAAGATTCAATTTATAAAGATGCATTGATCGGCTTAGCTTATATCGCAATCCAACGCCATTCTTAGTCACTAAAAAAGATAAAGCGGGTCAAGAAAAGGGGAAACGTTATTTTTCCCCTTTATCTTCTTCATCAATTTGAGCAAGCAGTGATGACAGGCCATAACGCAGGATGTATTTCACTATTTTATTGCGCTCAGACTCAGTCAGTTGGTAATACGCTTCCGACCAGATTTGCAATGCATCGGTTCTTTGGCTTTGATAAGTTACCGAAGGCTCATGCAGGCTGAGCTGCCCTTGGATTTCCCCCGGTAAGCTTTCAAAGTAATACTCAACTGCCTTACCCTGTACCCCCCTTTTACGGCGGTTTTTCCAGCCTTCTCGTCTTGCCATTAGGTTAATTCCCTGGGGTGATGTAGGGAGCCCTTCTAACCCTGCTAATTCTTTGGCAGTGAACCACAATTTTTTCATTTTCACTTCACGCTTATATTATGAAATCCGCTGTTGCAGCTTTGCTAAAATGTCATCAGTTAAAAAAATTTTTAAATTCAATATAATATTATTTTTATATATTAATTATTTACACCTTAAGCAATTGTAAATTATTTATTATTAATTAAATTAATTAGCGCTAATGCCCCTTCGCGCATAATAAATGTCAGGACAATGTCTCTTTCATCATTGGAAAGCTGGTTATAAGCTTCCTGCCAAATAAAGGCATTATCATTTCGTTTTACTTGATAAGGTGGTGAAGTTTCGTTAGCAAACTGACCTTCAAAAATATCGATAGGTAAAGAACTAATATGGTATTCCAATGCTTTGCCTTGAATACCCCGCCTTTTACGGCTTAACCAGTTTTCACGCCTTGCCATTGCATTAATACCTTGAGTTGTCATGGGAAGCCCCTGTAACCCAACCAACTCTTTTGCCGTTAGCCATTCCTTGTACATACTGACCCTCCTAGTCATGATGACAATTTAATTTTCAGTTGTTGAAAACTATCTATATTTTCTCAAAACCTCATTGACTCATTCGTTTTATTTATACCTATAAATAATAATATACAAATTATATTTGTTATTAGCGTTCTAATTTCTTTTAATAACAGATAATTAAATAATTCACTTGCTAATAATTTAACTAATTTTATTAACTAATCTAGATATATTACTCGTACAAGTAAAAAGTAGCATTAAATATGCCATTCTTGTCCCTAACTAGAAAGAGTTAGTTTTAACGTCAAAGTTTTATCCTAATTCACAGTTATTCATTCTGACTTTCTATTTAATTTCATAAAAACCACGACAGTTTCATAAAATGAATTTTTAAGAAAAAATCAGAAATTATTTTGGGAAATTTCTGTTATTTTATTTCCAATAACTAAACGGATGTACTGAATGTATCATAATTTTCGGTTACTCGTACCACTAACTCTACATGATTCTAAGTGAAAAAAGGACTAAAAAATGATTTTACGGAAGTCGGACTGGCACCCTGCAGATATCATCGCAGCTTTACGTAAACGTGGAACTACACTTGCCGCAATTTCACGCGAGGCAGGGTTAAGCTCTTCAACGTTAGCAAATGCACTATCACGTCCTTGGCCTAAAGGGGAATGGATCATTGCAAATTTCTTAGCGATCCACCCTGCTGAAATTTGGCCGAGTCGTTATTACGATCCAATTACAGGGGATTTATTAGAAAGAAAAGTTAGAGTAAAAACACCAGCGGAAGATTAAAAACTGAATGAACTAAATTATAAGGCCGTGAATAATAAATTAATTTATTCACGGCGTTATCTTTTGATGGCAAATCAATAAAAAACGGCTTTGTTTATTTCATTCGCGCGAAACCATCAGCAAGGTCTTGTTTTAAATCATCTAAATTTTCTAAGCCAATCTGCAAGCGCAATGTCGGCCCTCCAGGATTCCAATTAGTCACAGTTCGATATTCAGCACAATTAAATGGAATAATTAAGCTTTCAAACCCTCCCCATGAATACCCCATACCAAAAATTGATAAGCCATCCAGCATTCTTGCAATATCTGTTTGGGTATATTTAGGGTCAAGTACAATGGAAAATAGCCCCGATGAACCAGTAAAATCCCGCTTCCAAATTTCATGGCCAGGGCAATCCGCAAATGCAGGGTGTAAAATACGAATCACTTCAGTGCGTTCTTGTAGCCAATGTGCAATATTTAAAGCTCTTTCTTGCGCTTCTTTTAAGCGAATAGGTAAGGTTCGCAAACCACGCAACGCAAGAAAACAGTCCTCTGCTCCCGGCAGCATGGCCATATAATCATAAGTTTCACGTAATTTCGGCCACCACGCTTGGTTTGCTGAGACAATTCCCATAAGCAAATCAGAATGGCCACCTAAGTATTTGGTCCCCGCCTCCAGCGAGATATCACAACCCAGTTCATGAGCTTTAAAAAATAAAGGTGTCGCCCACGTATTATCAATAATCGTCGCAATATTATGGCGTTTTGCAACCTCAACAATTGCAGGAACATCCTGAATTTCGAAACTTTGAGAACCAGGGGATTCTAAAAAAATTGTGCTGGTATTTGGCGTTACCAGTTTTTCAATGTCCGCCCCAATCATCGGATCATAATAGGTCGTGATGATCCCCATTTTATCCAACAGACCATGGCAAAATTTACGTGTTGGCCGATAAACACTATCAGGCATTAATAAATGATCACCTGTTTTCAATGTTGTCAGCAATGCCAACACAATCGCGCCTAAACCAGACGGCGAAAGCACTGTACCTTCAGCTCCAGCAAGAACGGACCAAGCTTGCTCCAATTGCTTAATTGTTGGCGTGCCCGCTGTGCCATAATTAAATTCCGCCCTATCATTAATTAAAGCGTCAACCGTTGGAAATACGACCGTCGAGCCACGATAAACGGGGGCATTTACAAACCCAGCTTGCTTAGCGGGGTCTCTCCCTAGCTGGGTGACTTGTGTATCAACATGAAATTCAGATACCGCTTTTTTCTTCATGAGATCCTCTCAACAACATTATTATTTATTCGAAAAATTTAAAGAATGGAGATAGACATAACAGCACACCAAAGAAAATGATGAACCACACTGTTGGGCCTTTAAATTTGTGTAATGCAGGGACTTTGTAAACCAGATAGCAAGGAATTAAGCAAGAAACGATACCAAACAATGGGCCACCAAGTTGCATAAAAAACAGAATTGAGAACCGTGTTGAAACCCAAAACCACAGTGCAATGATAACGCCTAAGCATACCCCATAATGTAGCACTGTTTGGTTAATACGTTCTTCAGGAATAAATCGACTCAGTAGATTGACAACAATGCCTTTTATCGCTTCTTGGAAGCCTAAATAAATTCCCAAGAATGCCGTCAAGATAGCAAAAATATTGAGTAATGCGGTCATTACTTTCACAACGGCACCTGGTATCACTTGCGCCGCAATCGCTAATGCTGAAATATTTTGTTCAAAAGCCGATACCGCTTGCTCATGGCTAATTGAGAAGGTAAAAGAAAAAGCAAAAAACAAAACTGCCACAGCGAGAATAATATACGCAACCCGGTTGGCACGTATTGCACGATATGTCGCAATGCGTTTATCACTTTCTACTTTACGATACGCAATATTCATGGGGCTCAATATTTGCACAAATAATATAGAAAATAGAGTAAATGGAAGTGTTAAAAAAACATCTCGCATAAATGGGAGAAAATCAGGAAAAGCCGTAATATTCGCAAAATTCCAATACGGCACCATCACTATGCCGAGCAGCACGATAATACCGAATTTTACAATAACCATTGGACCAGAGACTTTAAACAGTAACCGCTCCCCTTGTGCAGCAATGGCGACTAATACCGAAATAATAATCAGCCCATACCAAACAGAATCGGATAACAACCCTTCCGTTAATCCAAACGTTTTAATGTAGGAAGCGCTGTCGAAGGTGACTGCCAGCGAGTAAGAAAACATCCCGTGCAATAACATCAAGAAATAGGCAATTCCTAATGCTATCCCCCAGTTTTTCCCCAAATATTGTGTAATAACACTCGCGTAATCATTACATTCTTCAGATTCTGATAATGTTCTTAGATATAAATTTTGTAGCCAATAAATTGCTGGATAAGAAAGCATTGTCGCTGCAATAAAGACCCAAATACCTTTGATACCAATTTGCACAGGCATAAAAACAATTCCTGAACCAATTGCCATGCCAATGCATAAAATAACCCAACCAACATCATATTTTGTAAAGGGGATCTTTTTCGTATTAATCGGATTATCTGCACTTGCCTGAATACTATTAGACATAGTCTATTCCTCAACGTTATAGATTTAATTATTAAAAAAGTTAGGAACAACATTATTGTGTAGGAGCTACGTTTCTTTTTAAAACTGGTGTGGCATGAGTAAACTGCGATAAATTCACAATTATAGTATGCTGGAATAAACGGGTTTAATAGGGCATGACAATGCTAATAAATAAAAACACTTTTGCGTTTAAAGCAAAAATTGACAGCTACGCGATTTTTCGGCATTTAGAGCTATTCATTAAAATCGTCGAATGCAATAGTTTCAGCCTTGCCGCTAAGAAGCTGAATGTAACACCATCGTCAGTTAGTCGAGGCCTTCAACAACTCGAAGATCAGTTGGGGGTTGTCCTTCTAAAGCGCACAACGCGAAATTTTATTTTAACGGATGCAGGGCGCTATTTATTGCAACGATCGCAAAACTTATTGGCCGATCTCGATGATTCACTCATCAATACCGCCAGCTTCTATCAACACGCTCAAGGGCAATTAAAAATTACCTGTTCTATTGCATTTGGTGTTTGTCATTTAATGCAAATATACAGTGAATATCGCGAGACCAATCCTAAAGTAAGTTTGTCTGTTGACCTTAATGATGAGCTCATTAATTTAAATGAAGTCGATTTTGATATTGCGTTACGAATTACCAGCCATCCCCCCGAAAACTTTGCATTACGAAAAATTTGTAATATTAATTGGGTATACTGTGGGAGCCGTACTTATTTCGAACGATATGGTATTCCTCAATCCCCTGCCGATATTGCATCACACAATTGTTTAATTAACCCAAATATTCCTGACACTTGGCGCATGACGGATAAAGACGGCAGCGCATATCCTCTCGAAATTAATAATATGATTGAGGTAAATAGTAGCTTAGGGTTATTGGAGGCAGCTCGCTGCCATCAAGGTATCGTTTGTTTGCCTACTTACATGCTAGGCAATTATATTGAAAACGGGGAATTGCTCCCTGTCTTATTGGATTATGACCCTAAATCCACTCCATTTGCCCTATATGCCTTATACCACCCAGCCCACACTCACTCACCTAAGATCAGGACATTTATTGATTTTTTAGTAGAGAAAATACCATCAGATCCGCATTGGGACCACTGGATGCGGCAGCATGCTTCATGATGACTGACCAATAAAAAAGGTTGAGTTCAAAACGATACTCAACCTTTTACTATTAGGAAAAATTAATTGGCATTAGCCATTAATGAATTTTTCACCTAATTCGATATCTGCTTTTAATACATCTAGCATATCTTTCAGTGCTTTTTCTTCAAATGCACTTAATTTACCGATTGGTAAATGCTTTTCGATACCGTTTTTGCCTAAAACAACAGGTTGTGCGAAGAAGCGAGCATGTTCACCATCACCTTCGGTGTAAACACATTCAACCACATTGCTTTCGCCTTGGAGACCACGAATTAAAGATAAACCTAAACGTGCAGCCGCTTGGCCCATAGATAAAGTTGCAGACCCGCCACCCGCTTTCGCTTCAACGACTTCTGTACCTGCATTTTGAATACGTTTAGTTAACGCGGCAACTTCTTCGTCAGTGAAGCTAACACCTTCAATTTGAGATAACAGTGGCAGGATAGTCACGCCAGAGTGACCGCCGATCACAGGCACTTCGAGATCATTAACATTTTTGCCTTTTAATTCAGCAACAAACGTATTAGAACGAATGATATCTAATGTCGTCACACCGAATAAACGGTTTTTATCATAGACGCCTGCTTTTTTCAGGACTTCTGCAGCGATAGCAACGGTGGTATTCACTGGGTTAGTGATAATACCAATCAATGCTTTAGGACAAGTTTCAGCAATTTGTTGGATCAGGTTACGGACAATACCCGCATTGATGTTAAATAAGTCAGAACGATCCATACCTGGTTTACGAGCAACACCCGCAGAAATAAGGACAATGTCAGCACCTTTCAATGCAGGTTTTGCATCTTCGCCAGCAAAGCCTGTCACTTTCACATCAGTAGGGATATGGCTTAAGTCAGCAGCAACACCTGGAGTGACTGGTGCGATGTCGTAGAGGGAGAGTTCTGAACCTGCTGGGAGCTGGTTTTTGAGAAGAAGGGCGAGAGCCTGACCGATACCACCTGCTGCACCTAGGACTGCAACTTTCATTCTGAAACTCCTTAATTTGTACTTTAAAAAGATATCACTTTATTTGTTATACACTTAACACATTACGTATAAAAAACAATTTGTTAACAGATAGAGAGAGAGTTTAACGCAAGAGAGCTTGTTTAATAATTACCAGTATTCTAAACAAATTCCTTATCTGTTAATGAGATAACGGGCACTTTTTTAACAAATAGTTTTTCCGGCTATTGCATTTCGCACAATAAGTTGTTTTTAGTGTATATTATTCAATCAAAAACATTTTTGTTAACAATAAATTTACAATGAATATCTGAAAAATTCATTGTTCTATTATGCTAATTTTTCATTCCCATAATTTACGATAAATAAATACTTCTGGCTATCAACTCAAAATGTGCTTACCTAACTTTAAGTTACTCACTGGTTATAAAATCATCATAACGCAATTTTGTTGCATAAAAATGCACTTTTACGGATAATACAACTTAGTTAAATGCAAAAGAATGGGTTAATTATGCGCACTCCGTCTAAACAAGAAGACTTGGTTAAGGCTTTTAAAGCCCTACTTAAAGAAGAAAAATTTAGCTCGCAAGCTGAGATCGTCACGGCTTTGCAAGAAGAAGGCTTCGAAAATATTAACCAATCAAAAATTTCCAGAATGCTAACTAAATTTGGTGCTGTTCGCACCCGTAATGCAAAAATGGAAATGGTATATTGCTTACCTACTGAGCCCGGTGTCCCTACCGCCACCAGCCCGCTCAAAAATTTGGTTTTAGATATAGACTATAACCCTTCTGTTGTCGTAATCAGAACGAGCCCAGGGGCTGCACAGCTTATTGCACGCTTGCTAGATTCATTAGGTAAAGCGGAAGGAATTTTAGGTAGTATTGCTGGTGATGATACAATCTTCTCAACGCCAGCAAACAATTTTACCACAAAAGAGCTATATGAAGCGATTTTAGCGTTGTTTGAACAAGAGCTCTAATCCATACTAATTTAAGCATCAGAAGAGGGAAATTCAATTTCCCTCTTCTTGTTTTTATCTATTTCTATTCGATTTTGAGACATCATTTTGCTATTTGATATTTTCCGTAACTTCATACACTACGGCTTTCATTTTCTAATGCCAATTGCCTTTGGTTACCTGTTTTGGCGAAAAAATTGGAAACTAGCCGCCCTGATTATGATTGCCACGATGGCTATCGACTTAGATCATCTGCTGGCTGATCCGATTTTCGACCCAGAGCGTTGTGGTATTGGATTCCACCCGCTTCATTCTTTTTGGGCTGCCGTTATCTATGTAGTGCTATTATTCATGCCATCATGGAAACTTAAAGCCATTGCCGTTGGTTGTTTATTCCACCTTTTTACTGATTCACTAGATTGTTATATGGGAAGCTTAAAAAAAGAAATGAATGCTCCAATTACATTGAGCTTAACAATACAACAATGCCCTACTTCCGTTTCCTCATGATAAAATGAGTGCGCTTTTGATTTATTACTGCAGGTATAATTCCAAAGAACGATAGTCATCTACCGCGACAATACTTAATGTTAATTAAACAATTTATTAACATTAAAAGGTTGCTGAATGATTCAAAAAACACTTTTAGCTATTGCATTGAGTAGCGCAATATCGAATTTCGCTTACAGCGCTCCCCCTGAACAACCGAATGTTTTAATCATTATTGCCGATGATATGGGCTACTCCGATATCAGCCCATTCGGAGGGGAAATTCCTACACCCAATTTGCAGACTATGGCCGAACAAGGTGTCAGGATGAGCCAGTATTATACTTCCCCAATGTCAGCACCCGCTCGTTCCATGTTGCTCACTGGCGCAACTAATCAACAAGCGGGGATTGGTGGAATGTGGTGGTATGAGAATACGGTTGGTGAGCCCGGCTATGAATTACGGCTTACTGACCGTGTTGTCACTTTGGCTGAGCGCTTCCAAGATGCAGGCTATAATACTTTGATGTCCGGTAAATGGCACTTAGGTTATAGCCATGGCTCGCGGCCAACAGATAGAGGATTCAACCAAGCCTTTGCCTTTATGGGCGGAGGGACTAGCCACTTTGATGATGCCGTCCCGCTAGGAACGGTCGAAAGTTTCCACACTTATTACACATTAAATGGTGAAAAAACACCGTTAACTGCAAACTTTTATTCCAGTGAAGCCTACGCAAAACAACTTGAAGAGTGGATAAAAGAAACCCCTAGTGACCAACCTATTTTTGCCTATTTGGCTTTTACTGCCCCTCATGACCCTCTGCAAGCGCCAGATGAGTGGATCCAACGTTTTGATGGCCAATATGATGAAGGCTATGGAAAAATTTATCAACAGCGCATCAATCGGTTAAAAGAAATCGGGATTATCACAGATAAAACCCCCATGCCTCATCTTGATTTAGACAAAGAATGGGAACAGCTAACACCTGAAGAAAAGCGTTATGCAGCTAAGACAATGCAAGTCTATGCGGCAATGATTGCCAATATGGACGAGCAAATTGGCAATGTACTCAATACATTAAAAGAAACTGGCCGAGATAAAAATACGATTATTATTTTTGCGACAGACAATGGGGCTAACCCAGCTCAAGGCTTTTATTACGAGGGCGATTCTGCATTTTGGCAGCAGTTTGATAATAGCTACGCAAACTTAGGACGTAAAAATTCCTTTGTCTCTGCGGGACCTCATTGGGCCAATGTCAGCAATGCACCCTATGCAAACTTCCACAAAACCACCAGCGCACAAGGTGGGATTAACACCGATTTAATCATCACAGGTCCCGGTATCAATAAAGCAGGAAGTATTGATAATACTCCGATGGCCGTTTATGACATCGCTCCAACTCTATATGAATTTGCGGGTATTGATCCTAATAAAAAGATTAAAGATATCACCCCTGTGCCTGTTCGAGGCGTTAGCTTTAAACAGCATTTTACTCAAAATATCCCAGTAAAAACGCGTTATTCATTTGCTATGGAATTACATAACCAAGCAGCCTTAGTTGAAGGTGACTGGAAACTACGACGCCTTGTCCCTACCTCGGCTAAAGCAAAAATGGCACCATGGGAGCTATTTAATTTAAAAAACGACCCGCTGGAAACGCAAAACCTTGCCGCACAGTACCCTGACATTCTTGAAAAACTTCGCCAGCAATATGAACAGTTTTCCAAAACAGGAATGGTTATTGAGGCTAAAGGGGAAGCGATTGATTATATTGGTTATAACGAAAAAACGGGCCATTACCTTGGTATTGACCCCGAAACACATAAGCGCATTGTGCCAGCACTAACTCAATCAGGGGAATAACATGAAAATTGCCTTTCATGATAACCCGCCGATATTTTCGCCGCCCACACGAGCGGCCGTTCCCTTTCATATTCTGCTTAAACCCGTTGGCGCTGGCTGTAATCTTAAATGTGATTATTGTTATTACCCGGAAGATCAGCTAGCGAGATCTAAACCTATGATAAAAGAGATGTTAGAACCTTTTATCCGTCACTATATCGCATCACAACCTGCCTACAGCAAAGAAATTAACTTTGTATGGCAAGGTGGAGAGCCCTTACTTGCAGGGTTAGATTTCTATAAAAAAGCCATTGCGTTGCAGCAAAAATATGCACCAAGTCAGGTCAAAATTTCCAATAGCTTACAAACTAATGCCACCTTGCTCACTCCTGCATGGTGCCGCTTCTTAAAACAGCATGATTTTATTGTTGGTGTCAGCTTAGATGGACCAAAAGAAATTCATGACCGTTATCGTTTAGATAAGAAAGGCCAACAAGGAAGTTATGAAGCCGTCCTAAAAGGTATTCGATTATTACAAGAGTTTGGCATTGAGTTTAATATTCTGACAGTTGTTCATGATGCGGTTGCCAACCAAGCCGTAACTATTTACGACCACTTCACTCAGTTAGGTGTGAAATTCATTCAATTTCAACCGTTAATGGCTGAAGGTAGTGCACTTGAGCATCATTTTACGTTGTCTGCTCATAATTGGGGGCAATTTTTGACAAATATTTATTCACGCTGGCAGTCCCAAAACCATGTTGGCCAAGTATTTGTGATGAATATTGAACAGGTATATAGCCAATATTTTACTTATGTAAGCCAAACTTGCGTCCATTCAGAGCGCTGTGGGACTAACTTAATCATGGAAACGCAAGGCGAAATATTTGCCTGTGATCACCAAATGAACGCCAGTCATTATTTGGGGCATTTTTCAGAACTAACACCATTTAGTGAACAGGTCTCCAACTCTATTTCTCTCCCTTTTGGGCAAAATAAAAGTACCCGCAGAGAATGCCAATCCTGCACTGTAAAGAGCGTTTGCCAAGGTGGCTGCCCTGCGCATATCAATTCAACAGGGAAAAATGCGCTATGTGATGGTTATTTTCGATTTTTTGATGCAGTGATGGCCCCACTACGAAAATACGAACGCAGTATGCGGGGTGTGCAACAATGGCGGCAGGCAATAATGTTTTAGTCTCTCAGTTAATAATAAAACCCCCTTCACCAATGAACGACTCTATAACGCTAGACGACTCATTGATGCTGGGGGTTTATTTTCTAAATGATTAAAAGGCCATTAATCATCTTGCTCTGTTTCTGATTTGGCTTTCAAACCTGCGAGTAATTTGCCATGAATGCCGCTGAAGCCACCGTTGCTCATCACCAAAATATGATCGCCCGGCTGTGCGGTTTCAATAATCATATTGGTGAATGCCTCAATATCGGCACTCCAACGCGCGGGTTGGACACATTTTTCAGCAATGTCTGTCACCATCCAAGGGATATTGGTAGGTTGGAACAGAAATACTTCATCTGCACGGCCTAGCGCAGGCGCAATATCGTTCTTATTGATACCCATTTTCATCGTATTCGAGCGAGGCTCGAGCACCGCAAGAATACGTGAAGTTCCGCCAACTTTGCTGCGAAGTGCTTCTAACGTTGCCAAAATAGCGGTTGGGTGATGTGCGAAGTCATCGTAAACACTGACACCATTTTCAACACCACGTAGCTCAAGGCGACGGCGTGCATTGATAAAACTATTCAAAGCGAGGCAAGCTTCTTTTACTGGAACGCCCACATGGTGAGCCGCTGCAATCGCCATCAATGCATTTTGGATATTGTGGTTACCCACTTGTGACCAAGTGACTTCTCCAACTTTTTCCTGCTGGTAGTACACAGCAAAGTGGCTGCCGTCGTGGCTGAGCTTCTCTGCTTGCCATCCGCCATGCTCCCCACCTACCAGTTCTTGTTCACTCCAGCAACCCATTCCAATCACTTGTTTTAAATGATTGTCGTTGTCAGGTGTGAAAATTTTGCCGCTGGCTGGCACAATACGGACAAGATGATGGAACTGTTTTTGAATCGCTTCGAGGTTTTCAAAGATATCCGCATGGTCGAATTCAAGGTTGTTCAATACCAAGGTTTTCGGGCTGTAATGCACAAATTTAGAACGCTTATCAAAGAATGCACAGTCATACTCATCCGCTTCGATAACAAAAAACGGGCTTTCACCTATCTTAGCGGAAACATCAAAATTCCCTGGAACACCGCCAATTAGAAAACCAGGCTTGTAACCACAGTCTTCTAAGATCCACGCAAGCATCCCCGCGGTGGTTGTTTTACCATGAGTTCCCGCAACAGCCAGTACCCAACGTTCAGGTAACACGTGGTCATGAAGCCACTGTGGGCCAGATGTATACGGTAAGCCTCTTTCTAACACAGCTTCGACACAAGGGTTACCACGCGTCATTGCATTACCAATCACTACCATATCCGGTATTGGGTCAAGCTGAGCCGGATCATACCCTTGAATGAGTTCAATTCCTTGATTTTCAAGCAATGTGCTCATCGGTGGGTACACGTTGGCATCCGAACCTGTCACTTTATGCCCTAAAGAACGGGCCAATATTGCTAGGCTTCCCATAAAGGTACCGCATATACCTAAAATATGTATGTGCATTCTTTTTCATCCAATTAGCATGAGGTTGGTCACTATTCTACCCATCAAAAACAGGTTTATAAATGCATTAACCTATTAATCTTTTTTTTATTTAGTTAAACTCTTCCCGCGCGAGGGTAAATGCCCCGCAAAACCTCTGTCAATTTTATTCAGGACCTTCGTCATGAAAACATTAGGCGAATTCATCGTCGAAAAGCAACAAGATTTTCCTCATGCAACAGGTGAGCTGACTTCTTTATTATCAGCTATCAAACTGGGCGCTAAAATTATCCATCGTGATATTAATAAAGCTGGACTTGTCGATATTCTTGGCACTAACGGTGTTTCGAATATTCAAGGTGAAGTTCAGATGAAGCTTGACCTGTATGCAAACGAAAAACTGAAAGCGGCTTTAAAAGCACGCGGAGAAGTCGCCGGTATCGCCTCTGAAGAAGAAGACGAAATTGTCATTTTCGAAGGAGACCGCGCAGAAAACGCAAAATATGTTGTTTTAATGGACCCACTTGATGGTTCTTCGAACATCGATGTAAACGTTTCCGTTGGAACAATTTTCTCCATTTACCATCGTATTACACCGATTGGTCAACCGGTTACAGAAGCCGATTTCCTGCAACCGGGTAATCGCCAAGTAGCTGCGGGCTACGTGGTTTATGGTTCATCAACGATGTTGGTTTACACCACTGGTGTTGGTGTACATGCGTTTACTTACGACCCATCATTGGGCGTTTTCTGCTTATCTCATGAAAAAGTGATGTTCCCATCAGAAGGGAAAATGTACTCCATCAACGAAGGAAACTATATCAAGTTCCCGATGGGTGTTAAAAAGTACATTAAATATTGCCAAGAAGAAGATAAAGCAACAAATCGCCCGTATACCACACGTTATATCGGTTCTTTGGTTGCAGACTTCCATCGTAACTTGCTCAAAGGGGGAATTTATATTTACCCAAGTACCGCAAGCCATCCAAATGGAAAACTGCGCCTTCTGTACGAATGCAACCCAATTGCATTTTTAGCAGAGCAAGCCGGTGGTAAAGCCAGTGACGGAGCAAACCGCATTTTAGATATCATGCCTAGCGAATTACACCAACGCGCACCGTTCTTTGTCGGAACTGAGTCGATGGTAGAGAAAGCAGAATCATTTATGCGTGAATTCCCTGACACGGAATAATCTAATTCATTAATTATAAGGCGGGGCTTCCCGCCTTTTTTGTTCCTTTTTTTCACCAACTAGTGAGTTTTACCCCTCTTTACGGCTATAATGTTCCCCACGCTATCTACCCGAGTATTTAATTTGTCTGAAGGCCGCCATAAATGTGATGCCCTCCAGCAAGTTAACAAGGGTAAATTCATTATTCACACAAAGGATACATTTAAATGGGCCTGAACAATGTACCGGCAGGTAAAGATCTGCCAGAAGATATCTATGTTATCATCGAAATTCCAGCGAACGCAGATCCTATCAAATATGAAGTTGATAAAGAGTCTGGTGCGCTGTTTGTAGACCGTTTCATGTCAACAGCGATGTTCTATCCATGCAACTATGGTTACATCAACAACACCCTGTCTCTAGATGGCGACCCAGTTGATGTATTAGTCCCAACGCCATACCCATTACAACCAGGCTCAGTCATTCGTTGCCGCCCTGTTGGCGTACTGAAAATGACTGACGAATCTGGTGAAGATGCAAAATTAGTTGCTGTTCCGCACACTAAATTAAGCAAAGAGTACGATCACATTAAAGATGTGAACGACCTGCCAGAATTACTGCGTGCTCAAATTACTCACTTCTTTGAACATTACAAAGACTTAGAAAAAGGTAAGTGGGTTAAAGTTGATGGTTGGGAAGATGCTGCGTCTGCAAAAGCAGAGATCATCGAATCTTTCGAACGCGCTGCAAAAAAATAATCTCCCTCTCGGAACATTATGAAAGCTCTGGTTAATACCAGAGCTTTTTTATGGGCCCTAACAAGCCAATTCGTTGATAAAAAACGCCAGCAATATTGCTGGCGTTTCATATTTTTACGACTCGATAGTGGCTATTGAGCCGTTATACTTCTTCATCACGTTTCAGCCAGTCGCCACTTTTTATTTGGCGTAGACCATCAACAGAATGTTTATACAGATAAATCCAAGCGTTGCCATACGGCGTTGGGATGAGCTCCCTCACATAGTCTTGAGAGTTTTTCTTTAGCTCATCTAACTCTGTCAAAATGGACGGGTTGATTCGATACACTTCGCACTCTATTGCCCCATCCCCTTTAACAACCGCGGGATAATATCCAAGATCATACAGTTCATAGCCTTCTAGCTTATGCTCGCCAAGTAGCTGAGCATAAGTCATCCAGTGATGATTTCCTTGCTTTTGTCTTAAGCTGCCATAAACAATTACACGCATAATCTAAAACTCAAATTGGTAGAGGAGATCCAATGCCTGATTAACACCAGACACAGCTTCTAAATACAGTTTTGGCATCAACCGATAACGTAAAGTTAACGTCGCCAATGAGTCAAAGATACCAACTCCATACTTCACTTGTAAATCATTAGTGATCTTACCACTTACAACGACTTGAGAACCATCCCCCACACCTTGGGTATCGACGGCTAAATCAGAGACTCCAAATGTCTCACCTATTTTACCCACGAGTTGCCCACTTTGTGCTACACCTAAGCCTATTAACATAGATGTCATTTGTGAACCATTTGCGTCTCCACTATCTAAGCCCTCTCCTCTTAATAAATAAGACAGTGCTTCTTGTTGTGTTTTCGCCGGTTCAGAGAATATTTCTACTTTCGGTTTATCCGCAAGCCCAGTGACCTTCACCCCAGCAATCACGCCATCTGCCGTGTTGTCTGGGTTACGAATAGCTTCTAAGTTTAAGAATGGTTGGTCCGCAGGCCCTGAGAATTGAATTTGGCCTTTACGGACAATCAAATCTTGCCCGTAAGCACGGAAACGACCGGCAGGAATATCCACTTGGCCATTAATGTGCAGACCATGGATATTCTGAACCACTTTCAATAAACCTGTCAGACGCGCTTTTAAGCCAAACGCATCTAATCGAACATCATTACCAATTTTAATATCCAAATTGGTCTGAATAGGGATAGATGGCGCTTTTTGTTCAATTGGCTGCAAGTTGCTATCTAACATCACCACATCCGATGATGGGCTTACCGCTGACTCAGGGAGTTCTTGAACAGTAATTCGTGCCCACGGAATATTGACGGTACCGTTTAGCGTGAGTACCGAAGGTGATGCATCAAATACAATGTCCGGTTGAACATCAATTTGGATCATCGGCGGTAAAGAAACTCGAAGGTTATTACCTCGTGCCATGACTTTTGCACGCCATGCATTAACATTGCGCCAATCTGCATCACCATCAATGTTCAGATAGCCTTCTGGCGTGTTTATCTGACCATTCATTACCGAGCTTGTGCCGTTGAAATTAATACCTAAATGACCGCTTTTGATATCAAACGGGATCATTGCCGATCTCACTTCTAAACTCGAAAGCGCTAAACTACCATTTAATAATGGGTTATTTGCTGACCCACCTAAACGTAAATTCGCACTCAAGCGCCCATTCGCCACTTCCTTCTGGCCCAGCAACGGCTTGATTAAATCTAATGTCACTGAATTGATTTCAACATTACCCGACAGTAAGCGACGTTTTTCAATATCAGAAATTTGAATATTGCCACGCATTTGGCCATTATTCGTCAGCCCAAACAACCAGTTAAGGTCTGCCTTGCCATTTTTCAATCCCGCGCTTAACGTTAAGGTATCAAAAGCAATAGGTAAACGAGTGCCATCCACAAACTGAACCGCTTTGACGTCATTTCCTCGCAAGTCCAACTTCACTTGCGGCATACTGCCATCCGCTTTCCAAATCGCATTAGCTTTACCCGTAAATACGCCGCTGACTCGAGTATCTTGTGGCATAAAGGGTTTGATCATCGCGAGGTCAAAACGTTCTAACACGATATCTGCGCTACCACTTTTACCTGCTTTAATCGGTTTTGGTACACACAAACGAGCATTCGGGTTGACCCAACAATGGCTGCCGATAGTCACTTCTTGTGTTTGGTTGGCATAATTGAGTGACATCGCTTGGTTTAGGCGCCATTCACCCACCACCGTATCAAATAAGGTATTGGTTAAATTCCCTTTCCACACTTCAGTCTGACGGTCAAAACTACCTGCTAATGCTAATTGCCCAGAAACCGGTTCACCCTTCATGTTCAACTTGAGCGAGTGCTGTTTTTCACTTCCTTTCGCATCCAAAGTTAAATTATTGACGACAAGATCACCTTGTTTCAACTGACGAAGAACAACAGATAAATCCCCTTTAATTTGCTCGCCTGTTGCTACATTTCCTTTGATAACAACATTCTCGATAGCAAGATCATCCTGCCACTTCACGCCGCGTGCAGTAAGGTCAACAAGGGCTTCTGGTGTCTGTAAATTACCACGTAATTTCACATCACCGGCAATCACCCCTCCTAAGCCGGGTAGCAAGCCATTGAGTGCTGGAGCATTAATTTTGGCATCAAGGTTCCATTTATCGGCAAGAGAGCCTTTTACATCAACATGGTTTTTACCCAGTGCCAAATTAAAGTCTGGGATATCCCATTGACCTGCTGCATTACCTTTGGCTTTACCGCGTGCTTTCAACAGGTTATTTTTAACATTGCCGTCTAAAACAATTTCCGGAATATCCAACTGCCAACTACCACCATATAAACTTCCGCGCGTGGCAATTTTACCTTCCACTTTAGCAGGCCATTCAGGGTACTGTTTGGCAGTATTAATACCTGAAAGGGTCAATACTGCATTCCAACTAATTGCCTTGCTCCAGTCCGCAACGCCAGTAATATCAGCATGACCTTGTAAAGCGACTAAACGTAAGCGAGTTAAATTAATTTGCTCTTCATTACCTTTCGCATCTAATAGCAAGGTCGAAGGTGGTAAATCCTGCCCAGTGATAGCTGAACGTACAGACATGTCATAAGCAGATGGGCGGCCGTTCAAGCGTATGCGTGTACCATCTAATTGATACTGCGCTTCTCCGACTAAAGGCCAAGTTAACTTATCGCTTTCTAGTGTGAGTAAAATCGGCAAGTCTGCTTGTGACAAATCTGTTTCTGCATCTAATTTTGCATTAATTGGCCCATGTAAGTTCAAGGCCAATTTTAGTTCATCAATCAAACCGCCTTTTAAGGAGAGATCTATTTTTTGCCCGTCTAAATCCTCTAAACGACTTTCACCCACGACTGATAATGAGACTGGCCATTTATCTTGCAAAGTTGCCGAGCCAGATAACGCAATATTCCCTTGCGGTGCATCGACTTTTAGCTGTTTAACGAGAACTTGTTGCCCTTCATTCGAAAGACTAAGGTGCAATTGGTTAATTTTGAGCTCAGTCGCCCCCGTTAACTGAAAATTCGAAGCATTAATTCCATCAACATTTAAATCAACAGGTAAAATAACTTCTGGTAATTCAGCGAGTAACGGTTTAGAAAATAGCGTTTTTAATTCGTCTGCCAATGATTTTTGTTCGTCGAGCGGCGTTGGGTCTGGCTGTTTCTCTTCAACGACGGCATCTGATTTGGTTTCAGGTAAATTAATCGCCAAATCAATGATGTCGGTTGGAATGATCGTGATCGCTTTCCCTTCCCACGTTACCCCTGTGGTAAATTTCGCTAAATCGATATCCATGCCATCCACATTGACGTGTGTTGAAACCAAAGCCAATTGATTCAAACGAATGGTCAAAGGTGCCTTGAGTTCAGTCAGTGGTTCAGATGGTGGCGTTTCTTCTGAAGGGGGGAATTGGGTGGTATCGACAGTAACAGTGACATTTTCCGTGCCTAAGTTGTCGATACATAGCTCACGACTGGTTAAACAACCTAGACGTACCGCTAAATTTAATTTCCCCGCATTAACATCGATGCCTGGCATTTGATATTTAACGCCACTTAGCGTTAAGTTACTAATATCACCATCAATTTTATCAATTGTTAATTCAGGAACAAAACGTGTCGCTGTATTTAATGCAAAGTGAAGACCTGATTGCGTTCCAATCACCCAACTGAGTGCGGCAACAACCAGAACGAGAATTAATAAAATGGAAAGACTAGTCCATTTTAGCCACTTCAACCACCTCATAGCTCAGTCCCCAAGCCGATATAAAACTGTATTTTGTTATTATCTGGATCGCCAATAGGTTTGGCTAAATCTAATTTTATTGGCCCAACCGGTGAGACCCAACGGATACCGACTCCCGCCCCCGTTTTAAAATCATTATTCTTAAAGTTATCAACAGCTTCACCGCTATCAATAAAGGTCGCGCCCCACCAATTTCCGGTAAAATTATATTGGTATTCCACAGAACCTACGGCCAATTTTGATGCCCCTGTCAGCTTACCTTTGCTATCTTCTGGAGAGATTTTTTGATACCCATATCCACGCACGCTACCATCACCACCCGCGAAGAAACGTAAGTCCGGTGGAACTTTATCGAAATCATTGGTTTCAATCCAACCGATATTTCCACGAACAATAAAGCGATGACCTTCCCATGGCGTTCTGATCCACACATTTTTAGCTTGTAGCACCGCAAAATCGATGTCTGAACCCCAAATTTTATTCGAGTAATCAATAGAGTAACGTTGGCTATCCCCCCATGTTGGCATCACACCACCACGTTGGCGAATTCGGCTCACATAGGCCCCGGGATACAGCAACATCGTCGTATTCGTCACGTTAGCTTGGGTAAAGTTACTCAGCATCCAACGCATATTCACACCATATTGCCAACCGGATGAATAATCCCAGTTACGAGACACATTCAAGGTTGTTGTATTCGCTTGCGTATCATTTAAATCTGTCCGTTTAAAGCCCCCTTGAACTGCATAATATTGCTCAAGTGGGTTCGCTTTTAGTGGAATTTTATAGCTTGCATCTATTAATTGTTCAGGTTGGGATAAACTAATACTCGACGTTAAACTTTGCCCACGAGAGTTAATCCAAGGCTTATTCCATGTCGCTTTAACTCGGGGACCTACATCTGTTGCATAACCCCCACCGAGCTCAATAAAATTTTTGGCTCTAGGCGTCATCACCGCTTCCATCGGTAATTCATAGGAGTTATCTTTTCGGGCACTCACGATACGCGGAGTCACAATCGCAGAAGAGAACCAACCTGTTTCGGCTAATCGGCGGTTAAATTCAGCAAGTTGCTCTGATGTGTAGTATTCCCCTTTTTTGAAAGGCGCAAGGTTGTTCAGATAATCTTCACGGATTTGTGAGCCTGAATAAGAAATGGCGCCAAACCGATAACGTTCGCCACTGTTAAAATCAAAATCCCAATAAGCCGCATGGTGGTCAAGAGAAATACCCAGTTGGCTTTTCTCCATCATTGCATCAAAATAACCTTTGCGAATGGCTAAACTGCTAAAGCGCCCTTTAAATTCTTCGTATTCACCATCATTTTGAACTGTATCAAGCTTTGGCGTATATTGTTTGAGCATCTTTTCATAGTCAGGGTCCGTTTTAGCGCCACCTTGTAATTCAACATTCACCCCTTTTAATAAAATAGGTTCCCCAGGAGTGACTTTGGCGGTTAAAACAGAACGAGCAGGGGGTGTTTTTTCTTCGTAGCTAAATTCAACCGTGGGTTGGTAATAGCCTAAAGGCTTTAAACCTTCTTTAATTGCTTTCTCAACACGGGCTCGAAAACGACCGTTTGGCACAACTTCATCTTGCGATATATTAGACAATTGTACGCGAACGTTTTGATTAAGTTGTCCTTCAAGGCCTTCAATATTAAGACGAAGATTAGCTGCGTGTACCACTGGCACTGCCGCAGTTAGGCAGAGAAAACAAATTAGAGGGTATTTCGACACGCCTACTCCTAAGGTGATTGTTCGATTGACTAAATACTTCATATCAATTTATTTTGAGTAAAATTCGCCATAGACACAAGTTTTTATCCCTATTTTTAGATTATTTGTGTGGTCACTATATATAGGAATCATTATGCCTTTTAATAAATTTCACTCTGCAAGTATTGCACAACCTCTGCCCGGCAGAGCAACTGCTATGACCTACTCACCATATCATGCGCTTAACCATCATTCGATTGAGATTATTCCTAAGAATATGGAAATTGCGTATTTTGCCATGGGCTGTTTTTGGGGAGTTGAACGATTATTTTGGCAGCAAGCTGGGGTTTATTCAACTTCTGCGGGGTATTGTGGTGGAGTGACCCTTAACCCAACCTACGAAGAAGTTTGCTCAGGACGAACTGGGCACGCGGAAGCAGTTCGGGTTGTTTTTGATCCGCAAGTTATCAGTTACTCCCAATTATTGACGTTATTTTGGGAAAACCATGACCCCGCACAAGGCATGCGCCAAGGGAACGATATGGGCAGCCAGTACCGTTCCGCTATTTATACCGTGTCAGACGAACAAGATAAGCAAGCGATGGACACACTGCAAGCTTACCAAAATGCAATGAAAGCGCAGCATGACACACGTGTAATCACGACCGAAATAGCGCCATTAGATACTTTCTATTTTGCCGAAGATTACCACCAGCAGTACTTATACAAAAACCCGAATGGATATTGCGGATTAGGCGGAATTGGTATCTGTTTGCCACCCTCATTAAACAACTAAATCAATAACCTAATACAGTGATTTCATCTTCCCAACCATTCAAGTTGCTTTTCAATATGACTTAAAGCAGCTTGAATGATGATGAATATCTAGGCAGATAAATCACCTCAGTGCTATACTAATGCAACATATCAACAATTTGCGCATATCGCGCAACATATATTTGCATACTCAATATATTTAAATACACGAGACTATGCCTTCAGAGATTTTTGAATTTTATGGATTCTCCCTTTGATTGGCTGGATAACTTATGCTCAACAGTTTATTAATTGTTCTATTATTATGTGCAATCAGCGCATTCTTTTCTTTGTCAGAAATTTCTCTGGCGGCTTCCCGCCGCATTAAACTTAAACTTATGGCCGATGAAGGCAACATTAATGCGGCTCGCGTGCTTAAATTACAAGAAATGCCGGGAATGTTTTTTACCGTCGTTCAAATTGGTTTAAATGCCGTTGCTATCCTTGCAGGTATTGTGGGAGAGTCTGCTTTTTCTCCGGCTTTGTACGATGTCTTTATTCAATTTTTATCGCCAAGCTGGGCTCAGCAAGTTTCATCAATACTGTCGTTCACCATTGTGACGAGCTTATTTATTTTAGTGGCAGATTTAACACCTAAACGTATCGGTATGGTAAAACCTGAAGCCATTGCGATTCGTATTGTGAATCCAATGCGCTTCTGTTTAGTGGTACTCAGCCCATTCGTCTGGTTTTTTAATGGCCTTGCGAACCTCTTTTTTAAATTATTCAAATTACCTACGTCACGTAATGAAGATATCACTTCTGATGATATTTTTGCGGTCGTTGAAGCGGGTGCTGTGGCGGGTGTGTTACGTAAACAAGAACACGAATTAATTGAGAATGTGTTTGAGCTGGAATCACGTACTGTGCCATCAGCCATGACCCCACGTGAGAGTATTATTTATTTTGACAAAGACGAGTCAGAAGACAGTATCAAACATAAAATTTCAACCCAACCCCATTCTAAGTTCTTGGTGTGTGCAGGGGATATCGATCATGTTATCGGTTATGTTGATTCAAAAGAATTACTTAATCGCGTGCTCAATGGGCAGAGCTTAAGTTTAAAAGATGGTGCTCACATTAGAAATACGCTAATGATCCCTGACACCCTCTCATTATCAGATACCTTAGAAGCATTTAAAACAAACGCCGTCGATTTTGCTGTTATTCTCAACGAATATGCATTAGTCATGGGTATAATTACCATCAATGATGTAATGATCACTTTAATGGGGGACTTAATTGGTCCAGGGCAAGAAGAGCAAATCGTGGTACGTGATGAGAATTCTTGGTTAGTTGAAGGTGGAACACCAATCGAAGATGTGATGCGCATTTTGGATATTGATGATTTCCCTGACTTTAGCAACTATGAAACCATCGCAGGGTTTATGATGTACCGGTTAAGAAGAATGCCAAAGCGGACAGACTATGTGAAATATGCGGGATACAAATTTGAAGTTGTCGATATTGATAATTACAAAATTGACCAATTACTCGTCACTCGTCTTACTACGGCGCCATCACCTGTCGTTGTACAGCCCGGAAAAAATACTATTGAAACGGCTGACGCAAAACAACAAACAAAAGATACTGAACATTAGTGCTTGATAGCGAAGCCGTTTCTTTCAATGCGCCACCCATGTGGCGCGTTGTTAACCAAAACCTTCTTGATTAACCTATCCCAGTTCTGCCTGTAATAATGAAACCTGTTTGTTGACCTCACTCATCACATTGTAATGGCGCTTATCACTAATTTTAGGTGGTAGAATTTTCCCATAGTTAAACTCAAATGCCCCAAAATCCTTAATATAGAGCCTGCCACGGAATAACGTTTTGACGTAAAGAGCAATCTTCGATGGGTTATAACGGTTAAAAATTTTCATTAGAACTTTGCCTCCCCTTTGTTCTTACGATATTCAATAACTCATACCGTACAATAATCATAGACCAGAAATTTTCACTTTGGTTCTAAAATTGCAGTTTTATTCAATTTACTGACATAACATGACACTGTAAAGTAACTGTTAAAACCCTATAAACATTGTTTTTATTCTGAATTTTAAAAAAATGTTAAATTACCTCTTGTAACTCATCCGATGAGCTATGCTATAAATAGCAGTAATCAGACAAACCGTTACGCTCACATGACAAAATAATCAATCAAGGGGCTGTTATGATAAGAAATTATTTACTTTTAATATGCTTGATCGGGGCATCAGCAATAGCTTCTGCTGCAAATATTCAATTAAACCAATCTGTTCCTACCATTTCTGTCACCGACAAAGGTGAGCTTGTCATGAATAATGAAGGGAAGTTGGATTATCAACCGTGGAAAAGCCAACAGCTCGTTGGAAAAGTACGGACAATTCAACATATTGCTGGCCGTTCTTCCGCAAAAGAGCTTAATGCTCCTTTAGTTGAAGCCATCAAACAAGCCAAATTCCCGCATGATACCTATCAAACAACAACAATCATTAATACTGATGATGCAATGTTCGGTACGGGTGTATTTGTTAAAAATAGTGTTGAAGATAGCAAAAAAGAGTTCCCTTATTCACAATTTATTGTTGATAGCGAGGGTGCGGTGAAGAATGCATGGGGCTTGAAACCAGAAAGCTCAGCAATTATCGTATTGGATAATCAAGGGAAGGTGTTATTTTTCAAAGATGGTGAATTAAATCCCCAAGAAATTCAAAAAGTCATTAGTTTGTTAACCTCATCACTAAATCAATAAGGTGAAACTTTTACTATTATGTAGTGTGCGTAATTTCGCACACTACACCTACAATTCAACCTATCTCCCTAGCGTCAAAAATAGTGAGTTATGCTAAAATACCCTTATATTAAATATGCATAATTATGATTATTATTTTTATAAATAAGCATGACTAATGTGCTCATTATCACGTTTTAATTTCATTCCAATAGACTTGGGCACAAAATCCACCATTAGTGCCATGAGTAAAAATAACCTGCAAATGATGCAATTGTGCAATTCGCTTAACAATAGAGAGCCCTAAACCACTCCCTGTCTTTTCTTGCCCTGGTGGACGATAAAAACGCTCACCTAGCCGCTGTAAAACTTCAGGTGTCACACCATTACCATCATCTTGAATTTCAAGGTGATCAGCATACAAAATGATCTCCACTCGCCCAGCGATTTTTCCATAACGTATTGCATTATTGAGTAAATTTCTCAGCAATGCATTGAGTAATAATGGCTGACCTTGAAAATCAGGGGGACGACTTATTAAGGTGTTTATTATGGTTGTTTGCTGCTCTTGAGCCTCGTGATCCACATCTTTTATCGCCGTTTCAATTAACACAGGCCAAGATACCACTGTAATATCATCAAGTTGTGTGGATGACTCCAGTCGAGATAACATGAGTAGTTGGTCAACAAGCCGTGTTGCCCTATCAATACCTTCCGATAAGTTAGCCACTGCATGATTACGGATATCTGTATTATTTCCTGCAATTTGTACCACTTCCGCCTGCACTCTTAACGCTGCGAGTGGGCTGCGTAGCTCATGAGCGGCATCCGATGTAAATTGTCGCTCACGGGCAAACATGTCATTAATACGGCCAAATAGCCCATTCATGGAGTCAATAATGGGCCTTACTTCGCTGGGAATACGCGTTACTTGTACTGGGGTTAACTCATCTGGCTTTCGCTGATATAACTGCTTTGCTACATCCTTCAATGGACGTAAAGCACGTGTGAGCAGCCATAAAAATAGCAATAACATAATTGGCAATGCCATCAACCAAGGCATAAATTGTGCAACCATAATATCGGTCGCCATTTCTTGTCGGTACTCCCACTCTTGCCCTACTGCGATAACATATTGACCATCTTGAGATTTTAACCACACAAAACGCCAAGGGTCGTCACTTCCTTGGAGCATCCCATCGGTAAACCCTTCTCGCTTAAATTGATAGACAATATCTCTACCGTTATCACCGTCGTTTAATACCATTTCGCCATCCGGTGAAAAAATAGCAAATGCCAATGCATCATCATCTTGATGACCACGGTTCTTTCGCAATAATTTTTTGGTTTTAGTCAGTGAAGGCCGGCTCAGCTCAAAGTCTGATGGTAAAACAGATAATCGTTTGGCAAACGCCATTTGCTGGGTATCAAATAATTCATTAATCGTTTTATAGCTTTGGTACCACGCTAATGAACTAGCGATCCCCCATGTCAGCAAAGCTAACAATAGCAGCATTAAAGTGAGTTTCAGCCTGAGACTAAATGTCTTCATCATTTATCATCACCTAATCGATAGCCAACACCATGAATGGTTCGAATAAACTTATTACCTAATTTACGCCTTAAATGGTGGATATGTACCTCAACAGAGTTGCTAGAGACTTCTTCATCCCAATTATACAATTTCTCTTCAATTAAAGGACGAGAAAAGACTTTATTTGGGTTATGCATAAATAAAGACAATAAGGCAAACTCCTTACCTTTTAGCTGTACAGGTTCACCTTGCAGTGTCACCGTCATTGCAACCGGATCCATTTCAACATCACCATGCGTAAGTTTGGAGGATAATTGCCCACTTCGACGACGGATTAACGCCTGCAAACGCGCCATGACTTCCATTAAAGCGAATGGTTTACAAAGATAATCATCAGCCCCTTGTTGCAGCCCTTGAACACGTTGATCCAGAGCATCTCGTGCTGTCAAAATCAAAACCGGCTCATCACGCCCCTCCTTGCGCCAATGTTTCAAGATATCCATACCATCAATATTTGGTAATGAAAGGTCGAGTACAACAGCATCATAGGGTGCATCAAATAAAGCGAGTTGCCCTTGTTTACCATCCATAAACCAATCAACCGTAAACCCTAGCTGTGTTAATCCTACTTTTAAACCATCACCAATTAGCCGGTCATCTTCAATTAATAGAATACGCATAATATCCTCCACCTCAGAATATTATTATATTTATCCCATCAGTCTTGAGATGACTAGCTATAATTAACAAAATTAAAAATATAATTCGTTAATCATGTTTCTTAAGATCCTGTTAAGATTTACTTGGTTTAATACCCTCCATACAAACAAGTTCATGTCCATTTGGAGATACTGATGATGAAAAAATTACCTGTAATCGCTTTAGTTGCTGCACTCGCAAGTGCTCCTGTTTTCGCTGCAAATGGCGGATTTGATGGCCCAGGCGCTGCCACAAATACAACGACCCAAACGACTCAAACGGGTGGTTTCATCGGCCCAAATAGTGGGGAAATGACGGTCGCAAAAGCACTTGATATGTCAGATGATAGCTGGGTTATTTTACGTGGTAATATCGTTAAACAACTCGACAATAAACATTATGAGTTCACTGATGGTACTGGCACCATTAATTTAGAAATCAGTGAAAAGCGTTGGAACGGTATCAACGTAACGCCAAAAGACAAAGTTGAAATTCGCGGTAAAATTGATAAAGACTGGAATTCAAGAGAAGTCGAAGTTAAACAAATCCAAATCATTAAATAATTCACAATTTTTAAAATGGGATCTGCTTTAAAGTAGGTCCCATCTAAATCCTATTTCATACAGAAATTAACAGTGCTAAATTAACAAAATCATTTTTGCTTACTAAGGCTGCTTAATGACTGTAAAACTTCCTAACATACGTAATATTAGCGAAAAATTACTTTCAGATAATTGGTATGTTTTAAAAAAATACACCTATGAATTACAACGACAAGACGGCAGTTGGCAACAACAAGAACGTGAAGTCTATGATAGAGGCAATGGTGCCGTTATTTTGTTATATAACAAAATAAAGAACAGCATTATTTTAATTCGTCAATTTCGTATGCCAGTCTATGTTAATGGCTACTCTGATTTTCTGATTGAGGCCGCCGCTGGCTTACTCGAAAACGCTTCACCAGAAGCGCGAATTATTGCTGAAGCCGAAGAAGAAACCGGTTTTAAAGTCGATAAAATTCAAAAAGTTTTTGAAGCCTTTATGAGCCCAGGCTCCGTCACCGAAAAGCTCCACTTTTACATCGCCGAATACAGTGATAATAATCGTCAAAACGCAGGCGGTGGGCTTAAAGAAGAAGGCGAAGATATTGAAGTTTTAGAGTGGCCTTTCTCTAAAGCCATTGATGCGATTAAAACGGGAGAAATTGTTGATGGTAAAACCATCATGTTGATCCAATACCTCGCCCTAAACACGATTCTTAAAAGTTAAACTCTCTTATAGAGCTCATGATGATAAAATAAAATCATCGTGAGCTTTCCTGTTTTCTTATCAGTCATTAAATGAATAGCGAAAATAAAAATAAATCATAAAAAGATAATCAACTTTTATTATTTTGCTATTTAATTAAAAATTAAAACCATAAAACGAAGATAAAACATATTTCGCTTTGACCTATTCACTAAAAAACCTTAAATTTAAATAATATTAATTTTATATATCATCATTTTAAGAGTCTTATTTTTGCATCCAATGAATATCAAATAATTGTTATACATTACAATCAGTGATTAAGGAGCTAAATAAAATGATACGCTGCGTTCGTATGTGGACAGGAGAAGATGGAAATTCTCTATTTGAAGAAGGCACTCTTGAGCTCAATAATCTCACAGGAGGGGATAGCCAAACCTCCGCCATCGCAGCCAGTGAACTGACCTTCCGTGAAACAGTTTCCGGCGGTTCTTTTGATTGGCATCAAGACCCTGTTCCTCGTTATGTCATTACCCTTTCCGGCACTTTAGAATTCGAAACTAAAGATGGTTCTAAATTTATCATCAATCCTGGTGATATCTTACTTGCGCAAGATAATACAGGAACTGGCCATAAATGGCGGCTTATTGGTGATGAGCCATGGCGTCGTGCTTATGTGGTCTATCAAGAAGGCACCAACCTTAGCTTTACTCCAACAAAAAAATAGAGGCCGTCATGAATAAACCGATTGCTGAGAATGTCGATATTGCCCTCATTGGCGCAGGGATCATGAGTGCAACACTTGGTACATTTCTCAAAGAACTAGAGCCTTCACTGACGATTGCTGTTTTTGAAAGGCTAAACGACTGTGCCCAAGAAAGCTCCCATCCGTGGAACAATGCGGGAACAGGTCATGCCGCTAACTGTGAGATGAACTATACTCCACCAAACCCAGATGGTACGGTGGATATCAGTAAAGCGCTTGAAGTCAATACGGAGTTTGATCTCTCTCGTCAGCTTTGGTCTTATCTAGTCACCAAAGGTAAAATTAAAGATCCACGTGACTTTATTCACCCATGCCCACATATGAGCTTTGTTTGGGGTGAAGACAATGTAAAATTCTTAAAACAACGCTACCAACAGATGTCTGCTCACCACTGTTACCACAACATGGAATACAGTGATGACCCAAAACAGATCAACGAGTGGGCACCACTGATCATGGAAGGCCGTGATCCTAAAGAAGCGATTGCGGCTACCCGTGTAAATACTGGTGCTGATGTCGATTACGGTGCACTAACGCATTTATTAATTGCACAATTAAGCGAACAATCCGGTTTTTCAATTCACTATAAACATGAAGTCATCGATGTTAAAAAGACCCCCGATGGCAGATGGAATATTGAAGTTAAAAACCTACTCACGCATGAAAAAACGATCACTTCCGCAAAATTTGTGTTCGTTGGTGCAGGTGGGCGGGCGATCGAATTACTACAGAAATCGGGGATCCCTGAAGGAAAAGGGTATGGTGGGTTCCCTGTTAGTGGTATCTGGTTACGTTGTGATAACGAAGAAATTGCTTCTCGCCACCATGCAAAAGTTTACGGTAAAGCAGACAAAGGCTCACCACCAATGTCTGTTCCACACTTGGACACTCGCATTATTGGTGGTAAACGTTCTCTATTATTCGGGCCTTATGCCGGTTTTTCGAGTAAATTCCTTAAGCACGGCTCTTATTTAGATCTGTTTGAATCGGTTAAATTGAATAACATTGAACCAATGCTTGCGGTTGCGAAAGATAACTGGTCACTCGCAGAATACCTAGTAGGCCAAGTCCTGCAAACTTCTGCTCACCAATTTGCCATGCTGCAACAATTCTACCCAGAAGCACAGCATGAGGATTGGAAAGAGGTGGTTGCAGGGCAACGAGTACAAATTATTAAGCCTGAGCATGATAAGAAAGGGGTTTTAGAATTTGGTACAGAACTGATTACCAGTGCGGATAAATCATTTACTGTATTGATGGGTGCATCTCCGGGAGCCTCCACTGCGGCATTTATTGCATTGAATGTATTAAAAACCTGTTTTGATGACCAACTCAAAGCTGATGGATGGGAAACTCGTTTAAAAGATATCATTCCAACCTATGGGATTGATTTAAAAACGGATGCAAAAGCCTGTTTAGATATTCGTACCGCCACTGCCAAAGTGCTTCAACTCGATAATTAGTTATTAATTAGGTTGGGAAATCACTTCCCAACCTTTATCAATATTTAGAATAAAATGACCCGAAAACCTGGGTTCAAAAAGGATTCTCGCGGTGTGTAGTCTAACGTTTTTCCATGCCAATCAACGACTTTCGCACCTGCACCAATGGCAATCGCATGACCCGCAGCAGTGTCCCAAATATTCGTAGGCCCAAAACGTGGATAAAGCTGTGCTTTCCCTTCCGCAACCAAACAAAATTTGAGTGAAGAACCAATTTCTACTGTCGTGTGTTCACCCATTTGTTTTAAATAATCCATTAATTCATTGTCTTGATGAGAGCGGCTAATAACAATAACCGGAGGCTTGGCATCATTCACATGAATAAGTTGCTTATGTCCACCTTCTTCCTTCCAGGCTTGATTTCCTTCAGCGTAATATAGCAACCCTTTCGCTGGGGCATATACCACTCCCATCGTTGGTACGCCATTCTCAATGAGTGCAATATTAACCGTAAAATCCCCATTACGATTAATAAATTCTTTCGTTCCATCCAATGGGTCAATCAACCAATAACGTTGCCAATTCTGCCTGGTTGCCCATTGTGGAGGGTCTTCTTCAGACAGTTGAGGGATATCAGGGGCAATGCGAGCAAGGCCTGCTGTAATCACATTGTGGGCGGCAATATCAGCCTCGGTCACAGGCGAATTATCACTTTTGTGTTCAACCTGTAAAGGTTCTTGCGCATTATAAGTTTCCATAATCGCATAACCCGCTTCTTGAGCTAATTCGCAAATTTGCTGTAGCATATTATTCACCTCTCTGATGGCGCTTTACAGCAAGAGTAGCAATTGTGTGAAATTAACGCCATAAAAAAAGCCCCAAAGTCCAAAGACAATGAGGCTTTTACTCGTAAACTAAACTAACAGAAATTATAAAATTTCAAGTAATTCAACTTCAAATACTAATGTGCTGAATGGCGGGATTGATGCACCTGCACCACGCTCACCATAAGCTAATTGATGAGGAATATACAATTCCCATTTAGAGCCAACTGGCATCAGAGTCAATGCTTCAATCCAACCTGGAATAACACCGCTTACAGGAAACTCTGCTGGCTGGCCACGCTGTACTGAGCTATCAAACACAGAGCCATCGATTAAACGCCCTGTGTAATGAACACGTACACGGTCTGAGCGGGATGGGATAGCACCATCACCTTGGTTAATCACTGAAAATTGTAAGCCTGACTCAGTCGTTGAAACACCATCACGTTTTTGGTTTTCATCTAGGAATTTTTGGCCTTCTTCCGCTAATGCTGCCTGACGAGATACACGGACAGCGTCGGCACGCTCATGCACTTCACGCAATGCTTTGTGCAGAGTTTCAACAGGTACCGATGGCATATTGCCTTCTAAAGCATCAACGAGACCTGCTAGAATTGCATTTGGCACTAAACCTTCTAGCCCTGACTCTAATAATTGTTGCCCAACTTGTAGACCTATGCCATAACTCGCTTGAGCTTCTACCGAATCGAATTTTTGGTTTGCCATGAAAATACCCATATGATTTTGAGAAAAACCAAGAATAGCAGCCTCACCCTTATGGGTAAACCCAAACAATGAATCTAAAGAATAAAACTGATTGATTCTCGACAAATTTATTCGGTGTTCTCTGAAAAATTCAGCCAAACGCTAAAAATGTCTAAAAAGGGTGCTAGTATGCGTATTAATACGGTCTAATTTACTCATTGCCTCATCAAGGAGGAGTGATGTTTAAACTTTCAAAATTTCATCGCTATGGCATTGCACTGCTCGCTCTAATTGTCGTGGTCGCTTTTTTTTGGCCTACAAGTGATAAATCCCCCAGCGATATTGTTCAAAACCAACCGATTGTCATCCCCCCACCCACAACCCCAGAGGTCATGCCTGAACCTACTATTACGCCACCAATACCAGAACCAGTGCCAGCACCTGAAGGTAATTCCCCTCTTTTACCTACTGAGCCTGAAATTATTCCAGAACCTATTGAGCCCGCACCCAATGAGCCTCCAATAGTAACTTCACCAGAAAAAACACCTGAGCCCAAAACCACTCGCCCTTCTGCCAATGAGTGGCAAAATTACCGAGTACAAAAAGGGAAGACTCTCGCACAACTGTTTCGTGATAATAACTTACAAGCCAATGACGCTTTTATTATGGCGCGCGTAGAAGGTGCAGAAAAACCACTGAGTAATTTACGTCAAGGGCAAAAAATTCGTTTAAAAGCCAATGCAAAAGGGGAAGTTCAATTATTAGAAACTACGGGTTCTGATGGGAAAACCTATAGCTTTGCGCGATTAAGCGATGGGAGTTATTACAGAACGCCTTAGCATTAGTGCAAAAACCCTTGTGAAATAAAAAACAGATATCTAGAAAGCAAAAAACACCGGACTTAGCCGGTGTTTTTTATTTGCACCATGGATAACCCAATGATGCATATCATCATTATTGATTACTCAGCAACGATGATAACGTTCAGCTCTGCGAAAACATCGCTGTGTAACTGGAAGTGAACTTCGTGGTCACCAGTAGTACGTAGAACGCCGTTTGGCAGGCGAACTTCGCTTTTCGCGATTTGAACGCCAGCCGCAGTAATTGCGTCAGCGATATCACGAGTACCGATTGAACCGAACAGTTTACCTTCGTCACCAGCTTTAGAAGCCAGAGTAACAGAACCCAGCGCAGTAACAGCTGCTGCACGAGCCTGTGCTGCTGCCAGAACGTCAGCTAATTTAGCTTCCAGTTCAGCGCGGCGAGCTTCGAAAAATTCAACGTTTTTCTTAGTTGCAGGAACAGCTTTGCCCTGTGGTACTAAGAAGTTACGAGCGTAGCCCGATTTAACGTTAACTTGGTCACCCAGGCTACCTAGGTTAGCTACTTTATCAAGCAGAATAACTTGCATTACCTTATCCTCTATTAGTCGTTAATGGACTGTACCAATTACTGATGACGATCAGTGTATGGTAACAGAGACAGGTAGCGAGCGCGCTTGATAGCACGAGCGAGCTGGCGTTGATATTTTGCACGAGTACCGGTAATACGGCTTGGTACAATTTTACCACTTTCAGTGATATAGTTTTTCAGCGTTGCGATATCTTTATAGTCGATCTCTTGAACGCCTTCCGCTGTGAAACGGCAGAACTTGCGACGACGGAAATAACGTGCCATATGGCTAGTCTCCAGAATCTATCAAATCAATCTGCTCGGCATGGAGGACAATCTTGCTTATCCCATTGCGACCTTGATGGGTGCTAATGAAACCGCTGACTTTAATCCAACTGCCGACCGTTATACTGTGAGTATGAGCTTGTAAGGTTTGTCCGCTGGCAATAATGGGCATTCTGCACCATGCTTGCCTTGACAGCCCCGCTTCCTGTTGCTCCGAACGATGTTCTAAAACAAACTGGCAGTGAGGAATGCCTGACGGACTCACTTTTCGAATCAATGCTTTACAGACTGTGCCTGTGAGCACCAAACGATTAGTGGTCACTTGCGCAATTACTCTTCAGAATCCCCAGTTTCTTCTACTTCTTCATCCTGATATTCATCAGACATGTCACGGCCACGACGTTCGTCTTTAGCTTTGACCATTGGAGAAGCTTCTGTTACTGCGTGTTTTAAGCGCATAACCATGCTGCGGATAACGGCATCGTTGAAGCGGAAGTTAGTTTCCAGCTCATCAATCGCTTCCTGCGGCGCTTCTACGTTCAGAAGAACATAGTGTGCTTTGTGCAGTTTGTTGATTGGGTAAGCCAGTTGACGGCGGCCCCAGTCTTCCAGACGGTGAATCTGACCTTGTGCGTTAGTGATAACAGCACTGTAACGCTCGATCATGCCCGGAACCTGTTCGCTTTGGTCAGGATGGACCATAAAAACGATTTCGTAATGACGCATTAGTAGTTGCTCCTTACGGATTATTAGCCTCCTGTCTGGGTTAACCGCGGCCCGCGGAGGCAAGGAACTTGTTGAGTGCGGCTAAAAAATTGACGCGTAACTATACCCACCCCTGAGATAAAACTCAAGAGGTGGATGCGTTTTACCGCAAATATTATTTTTCAGTGGTGGCTAAACGCTGGCGTACGGCTTCAAATAAGCAGACGCCCGTCGCCACAGAAACATTAAGCGAAGAAACGGAACCGGCCATTGGAATGCTAATTAACTCGTCACAGTGCTCACGAGTTAAACGACGCATACCTTCACCTTCAGCTCCCATCACCAGAGCTATTGGACCCGTTAACTTGCTTTGATATAAATTGTGATCAGCTTCACCTGCCGTTCCCACAATCCACACATTATATTCTTGCAACAAACGTAATGTCCTTGCCAAATTCGTCACGCGAATAAGAGGGATGTTTTCTGCCGCGCCGCAGGCTACTTTTTTCGCAGTCGCATTCAATTGGGCTGACTTATCTTTCGGTACAATCACAGCATGAACACCTGCCGCATCAGCGCTACGTAAACATGCACCTAAGTTATGTGGGTCTGTCACGCCATCCAATACCAATAAAAATGGCGATGGTGTGCTCTCCAATAAATCAGGCAGGTCACCTTCTTGATATTGTTTACCTGGTAGTACTTTCGCAATGATACCTTGGTGAACCGCACCTTCAGTTTGGCTATCCATCCATTGACGATTCGCCACTTGAACGACGACACCTAACGCTTCAATTTCATGCACCAACGGCATTAATCGGCGATCTTCACGGCCTTTCAAAATATAGACTTCTTTAATGCGTTGCGGTGAACGCTCCAGTAAGGCTTTCACTGCGTGAATGCCATAAATCATTTCGCTCATAAATTTCTTATTTATATAAATAGTAAAGTGGCGCTAACACGCCACTTTGGTTAATAACGATGGTTAATAACTACAGCAATACCATTATCCCTCTTGTTTTTGGGATTTTTTTGCAACGCGTTTAGCTTTTAATTTTGCTGTAATTTTTCTAGTTTTATCAGACGGCTTTTTGCCTTTTCCTTTCCCTTTCGCCTCTGGCTTAGCTTCAGCTTTTTTCCCTTTTTTCTCTGAACGGCGAAATGCAGAATCAGGCTCGAAGTTTTTATCTTTGCTCGCATCCGCTTTTCGACGAGCTGGACGCGTCGCATTTTTCACTTCTTGCTTCATTTTGTCCCGCGCTGTTTTGCCCGGGTTTTTCGCTTTACGAGTAGTTGAAATTAAGGCGAAATCAATGGTACGCTCATCCATATGCACCGCTTCGACACGAATTTCCACTTCATCACCAAGACGATAAGTGGTACCTGATGATTCACCAATTAAACGCTGGCCGACCGCATCATAACGGTAGTAGTCATTATCCAACGTTGAAATATGCACTAAACCATCAATAAATAAATCATTAAGACGCACAAAGAAACCAAAACCAGTGACGCTTGTGATTAAACCTGTAAAGGTTTGGCCAACTTGGTCTTGCATGAAATCACATTTCAGCCAGTCAGCCACATCACGAGTCGCTTCATCAGCTCGGCGCTCAGTCATTGAACAGTGCTCACCAAGCTGTAACATGCTATCCATGTCTGAATGCCAGCCACCTGTTTCCGTCCAGCGCTTATCTGAATGACCATGTTCTTTCGCCAGTAAATATTTTATCCCACGATGTAACGTCAGGTCAGGATAACGACGAATTGGTGATGTAAAGTGAGCATACGATTTCAAACCTAAGCCAAAGTGACCGCGGTTTTCAGGATCATAAATCGCTTGTTTCATCGAACGTAAAATCATGGTTTGCAGTAATTCATGATCAGGGCGCTCAGCCACTTCATTCATTACCTGCGCATAATCTTTCGGCTCTGGCTTCATTCCACCTGGTAGAGTCAAACCTAATTCACTGAATACTGAGCGTAAATTCATCACGCTTTCTTCTTTAGGACGGTCATGCACACGGTACAATGCAGGCTCTTCATTTTTCTCAACATACCGAGCCGCCGCAATGTTAGCCAAAATCATGCACTCTTCAATCAATTTATGTGCATCATTGCGCTCAACGGGTTCGATACTTTCAATGCGGCGTTCTGCGTTAAAAATGAATTTCGCTTCTTCAGATTCGAAGGAAATTGCACCACGCTCAATACGCGCAGCATCCAGTGCTTTATATAATTGGTGCAAATGCTCAATATGCGGCACTAAGGCTTTATAGTGCTCACGCAGCTCTTCATCTCCTTCCAAGATTTTCCACACTTTCGTGTAAGTTAACCTTGCATGAGAACTCATAACCGCTTCATAGAACTTGTATGACGAAAGCTTACCAGATGCCGATACTGTCATTTCGCACACCATACACAGGCGGTCAACACCAGGGTTTAGTGAGCACAGGCCGTTCGATAAGACTTCGGGGAGCATAGGAACAACTTGAGATGGAAAATATACCGAGTTACCTCGACTACGAGCTTCTGTATCTAGAGCCGTTTGAGGACGGACATAATAGCTTACATCCGCAATCGCCACCCATAAGCGCCAACCACCACCTTTTTTCGGTGCACAATAAACCGCATCATCAAAGTCGCGGGCATCTTCGCCGTCAATGGTCACTAAAGGGAGATCACGTAAATCAGCGCGCCCTTTTTTCGCCGATTCAGGGACATGCTCACTCAGGTCCGCAACTTGTTTTTCAACTTGTGGTGGCCATGAATGTGGGATTTCATGGGTACGTAAAGCGATTTCCACCGCCATACCCGTTCCCATTGTTTCGCCTAACACTTCAATGATATTTCCCACCGCTTGCGAGCGACGTTGTGGGCGGGTGACTAATTCAACCACCACCACATTCCCCATACGAGCGCCAAGGACGCGATCTTTCGGAATCAAAATATCAAAGCTTAAACGGCTATCATCCGGTACGACAAACCCCATACCCGATTCAATAAAATACCGGCCAACAATTTGGTTATTACGTGGTTCTAACACACGAACAACACGAACCTCTGTCCGCCCCTTACGGTCTTGCCCATAAGGTTGCGCTAGAATAACGTCACCATGTAGGGCGCGTTTCATTTCGTCTTGAGATAAATAGTAATCTTCTTTTTTACCCTCAACACGCAGGAAACCGTAGCCATCACGATGGCCAATCACTTTCCCTTTTAATAAGTCTAAACGCTCCGGTAATGCATAACACTGACGGCGAGTGAAGACTAATTGCCCATCCCGTTCCATGGCTCTTAACCGACGACGCAGTGCCTCTAATTCATCTTCTGTCGATAAATTCAATAATTGTGCGATTTCTTCGCGATTAGCTGGTGCAGTACGCTTCGAGATAAGGTCAAGAATGTATTCTCGACTTGGAATTGGGGACTCGTATTTTTCTGCTTCTCTTTCCTGAAAAGGATCTTGTGACATCGTTACCTCCGTTGTCATCAGAATTCATAACTACCGCAAATGCTAGTCAAGCAGTAGTTGATAGAGCGGGCTGTTATCTTTCACCATGTCCGCCAGCGTGTATTGATCAAGTTCTTGTAAAAACTGCTGTATTGCTTGGTGTAGCACACCTTTTAAACGACACGCAGGTGTAATGTGGCAAAACTCACCACTACAATTAACAAGAGTCAGGGGCTCTAATGCTCTGACAACGTCCCCTATACGAATTGATTCTGCTGGTTGCCCTAGTGTAATCCCGCCATTTTTGCCACGAGTGGCTTTAATATAACCTAGGTGACTGAGCTGATTAATAATTTTTACCATATGGTTACGCGATACACCGTAAACTTCGGTGACCTCTGTAATACTGGTCATTTTCCCTTCACCTAGGGATGCCAGGTAAATAAGAGCTCGTAACCCATAATCTGTAAAACTAGTCAGTTGCACAATCACCTCAAAATTTTAGCTATAACGCTGTTGGCCGCAAATCATTGGCCTAAAAAATGCGACTTATTTTAAAATTCACGCTTACTATTTCTAACCCAACACTTTCAGTTTTCTGAACAAAATATAGCATGCTAATAAATTATATGTCGTTAAATAAAGTTTAACGTATAACACAAGTCAAATATGCATTTAATTGCACATAATTTGCACACAAAAGTGACTTGATTCAATCATTATGGGGAATTTTGACTGTTTTATCAAAGAAGCTGCATAGTGGAAGGAGGTAAAGCAGTAAAAAACTGCGCCTGTATTAGGCGCAGTCAGTGTTATTACTCAACATCAAATGGATCACGCAGGATCATGGTTTCTGAACGATCTGGACCGGTTGAAATAATATCAACTGGAATACCCGTTAGATCTTCAACGCGTTTGATGTAATTCAGAGCTGCTTGTGGCAGTAATTCTCTTTGTTTCACACCAAAAGTTGTCTCTTTCCAACCTGGCATTGATTCATAAACTGGCTCTAAGCCATCCCACTCATCAGCAGCTAAAGGCGTTGTTTCAAGCACTTTGCCATCTGGACGACGGTAACCTACACAAATTTTGACTTCTTCTAAACCGTCTAAAACATCCAGTTTAGTCATACAGAAGCCTGACAGTGAGTTAATTTGTACCGCACGATTAATCGCAACGATATCTAACCAACCAGTACGGCGTTTACGACCCGTCGTTGCACCAAATTCTTGGCCTTTTTCACGCAGGAATTCACCCACTTCATCAAACAGCTCAGTTGGGAATGGACCCGCACCAACACGCGTTGAGTAAGCTTTGATGATACCTAATACGTAGTTGACATAACGTGGACCTAAACCAGAACCTGTTGCAACACCACCCGCAGTGGTATTTGAAGAGGTTACATACGGATAAGTACCGTGGTCGATGTCCAATAATGTGCCTTGTGCACCTTCAAACATCACGAATTCGTTGTTCTGGCTTGCTTTGTACAGCAGATCAGATACATCGATTACCATGCCAGTCAGGATATCGGCAACAGCCATGATATCGTCTAGCGTTTTTTGGTAATCAACAGCAGGTTCTTTATAGTAATTAACGAGTTGGAAGTTATGGTATTCGACGATTTCTTTTAATTTTTCTGCAAAAGTTGCTTTATCGAATAAATCACCAACACGTAAGCCACGACGAGCAACTTTGTCTTCGTAAGCAGGACCAATACCACGACCTGTTGTTCCAATCGCTTTGGAACCACGAGCTTTCTCACGCGCATTATCTAATGCAACATGATAAGGCAGGATCAGTGGACATGCCTCTGAAAGACGTAAACGTTCGCGAACAGGAACACCGCGGTCTTCCAATTCTTTCATCTCTTTCATTAATGCGTCTGGCGCAAGAACAACACCATTAGCGATGATGCTGATGACATTTTCACGAAGAATACCGGATGGAATTAAGTGGAGAACGGTTTTTTCACCGTTTACAACAAGAGTATGGCCAGCATTATGGCCGCCCTGATAGCGAACTACGTATTTAGCACGCTCTGTCAGCAAGTCAACGATCTTGCCCTTCCCTTCGTCACCCCATTGGGTGCCCAGTACGACAACGTTCTTACCCATTTTGAAATACACTCGGTTGCTTAAAAATGAATTCTACCATCAAAAATGAACTGTTCCAGTGATATTTTGGCAATACAAAAATTTTTTTCTGGAAAGCAAGTAAAATGGTATTTTTTATTTCTGCCGTAAACTCAAAATGAATGCCATCAGTTGAGCAGCTCAAATTTTCCCTGAAAAATCCTATACTTAAAACGACAGGCGAAAAAAAGCCCACCGAAGCGGGCTTTTCTTTAATAGATTAACAGTTATTTTGCTAGGTTGCACGCAACTTAGTCTGATTATTTATTAATCTGTTGCACGAAGCTTAGTTGGTGCTTTCATAAAGCGGAAGAAGTCAGTGTCCGGACTTAATACCATCACGTCTTCACCACTCTTGAAGCTTTGCTCATAGGCACGCAAGCTACGAATAAACGCATAGAACTCTGGATCTTGGTTGAATGCATCAGCAAACAGTTTCGTTGCCATCGCATCACCTTCACCTCGGTAAGTTAGTGCGGTACGCTCTGCTTCAGCCAACGTTTCTGTTACTGTTTTATCTGCAACAGCGCGGATCTTAGTCGCTTCTTCTTGACCTTGTGAACGATGTTGACGTGCAACTGCTTCACGTTCTGCACGCATACGCGCATAGATAGCTTCAGAAACTTCGTTTGGCAGCTCAATACGTTTAATACGTACATCGACAACCTCGATACCTAACGCCGCCATACTGTTTGCATTCACAACCAGTGGCTTCAGGTTCGTTTCCTCTTCAACACGTTTAGCTGCATCCGCAATCGCTGCATCCGCTTCTTTTGTTGAATCGTCAATTGCAGTACCTTTGTTCAAGGCATCACGCACATCAACCGTTAAACGCCCACGTGAATCAGTGATAATGTCTTTAACGCTTAAACGACCAAACTCAGAACGTAAACGGTCACTAAATTTACGTTTTAACAGGGTTTCTGCTTGGAATGGGTTACCACCGCCAGTCGCTACATAGTAACGACTGAAATCAGTCACGCGCCATTTCAGGTAGGAGTCCACCATTAAGTCTTTGTTTTCACTTGTCAGATAACGGTCAGCTTGAATTTCAAGAGTCTGAATACGCGCATCTAACATTTTCACCGTTTCAATAAATGGAACTTTGAAATGCAGACCTGGCTCATAAATGATCGGTTTGTTTTCAGAGTCACGTAGAACCTTACCAAAACGCAATACGATACCGCGGTCAGTTTGAGGAACAATAAAGATAGATGCGTATGCAACTGCCAAGATGGCAATAACGATAACAATTAGCGATTTACGCATGATTATTGTCTCCCTACTCTAACAGCATCACCACGAACAGCGCTGTTTGGCTGTACAGGTGTTGCAGCAGATGATGACGAACTATTGCTTGGCGTCGCCATTCTTGCTGACGGATTAGCTTTTGACGTTGAAGCCGCATCTGAATTTGTACCGCGCATGATTTGGTCAAGTGGCAGCACTAACATGCTGTTGCTCTTATCATTCGCAATTACTTTACGTGTATTACTTAACACACGCTCCATGGTGTCGATATACAGACGCTCACGGGTGATTTCTGGTGCAGCACGGTATTCAGGTAACATTTTCGCAAAGCTTGCGACCTCACCCTCTGCTTTGAAAACCACACTCGCTTTATATGCTTCAGCTTCTTCAATTAGGCGTTGTGCGTTACCTTTTGCCAGTGGAAGAACTTCATTTCGGTAAGCGTGTGCTTCACGAATCGTTTTTTGTTCTTCTTCCCTTGCTGAGATTACGTCATCAAATGCCGCTTTAACATCTTCAGGTGGACGTGCAGCTTGGAAGTTGACGTCAAGCAGTGTGATACCCATTTTATATGGTGCAATTGTTGCTTCGAGCTCTTTTTGTGTTACATCACGGATAAAAGCACGATTCGTAGTCAGTACTTGCTCCATCGCAGACTGACCGATTACACCACGCACAGCACTATCTAGCGCCTGACGCAGACTATTGTCTGGGTTTGTGACACTAAATAAATATTGCGCAGGGTCGGTAACACGATATTGAACGTTCATTTCAACGCGGATCACGTTTTCATCTGACGTTAACATCATGCCATTTGTTGCTTGTTCACGTACGGTTTCCACGTTGACAGGAATAACCCTATCAATGAAGGTTGGTTTCCAGTTCAAACCAGGCCCAACAACACCACTATATTCACCAAAACGTAATACTACGCCACGGTCACTTTCTTTGATGGTGTAGAAGCCTGAACCTGCCCATACAACAACGATAGCAGCAAGAGCTAACATACCTAAACGGCCGCTGATTTGTGATGGTTGTTTATTATCGCCATCACCACCGCTGCCTTTATTTCCACCAAGCTTGCTGCCTAGTTTACGAAAGAGATCGTCGAGATCATAAGCCCCACGTTTTCGACCACCTTTGTTCCCGCCAGAGTTGCCGCCTTTATTGCCGCTTCCCCACGGATCGCGGTCTTGTCCGTCATTACCGGGCTGATTCCACGCCATGTTTTAGCTCCATTCTTTATGATTGATTTTCAGGGCTAAGAGCGATAGGGCTCTTAATATCAATTCCATTGCCTAACTACATCATTAACCACCAAAGCAATTAAATAACGTAGTCAGGTAATTGCTGCTCTTGTTTGCACAGACGCCGCCAATCCACCATTGGCATACGCACCTCAAGGCCAATTGAGCCGTCTTCTTCCTGCCATTCACGTTCGATTGACTGAAGTTGGTAGAAACGGCTACGTAAACGGCCTTCATTCGGTGGTAAACGCAATTCAACATGTGCGATTTCACCTGAAAGACGTTCCGTCAATGCCTGTAGCAGCAATGAGATACCATCGCCCGTTTGCGCTGAAACCCAGACACGAACCGGCTTGTTATCCTCATCTCTGTCAATACGCGGGACAAAATCCTCTAGCATATCAACTTTGTTCATCACTAAAAGTGTTGGTATTTCATCCGCTTCGATTTCTTCTAACACACTTTCAACTGCATGAATATTTTCATCCAAGCGATTATCAGCTGCATCGATAACGTGCAGCAGTAACGTTGCTTCACGTGTTTCTTGCAGGGTTGCTTTAAAAGCTGCAACCAAATCATGGGGTAAATGACGGATAAAACCCACAGTATCTGCAAGAACGACAACACCAACATCTTCTACATCAATACGACGAAGTGTTGGGTCAAGTGTTGCAAATAACTGGTCAGCAGCATAAACATCAGCGGCCGTCATGCGGTTAAACAAACTAGACTTACCAGCGTTGGTATAACCGACAAGCGAAATAGTCGGGATATCAGCCTTACTTCTCGCTTGACGCCCTTGTTCACGCTGTTTTTCCACCCGACTAAGACGAGATAAGATTTGTTTAATTTTATCTCTTAATAGCCGGCGGTCAGTTTCAAGTTGAGTTTCACCGGGACCTCGTAAGCCAATCCCGCCTTTTTGTCGCTCTAAGTGCGTCCATCCCCTCACTAAGCGAGTCGATAAATGCCTTAACTGAGCCAATTCAACTTGAAGCTTACCTTCGTGTGTACGTGCGCGTTGAGCAAAAATATCTAAAATTACCCCTGTACGGTCAACCACCTTACATTGGCAAATCCTTTCGAGATTACGTTCTTGAGCAGGGCTTAGAGTATGATTAAACAACACCACATCTGCACCACTTTCCTCAACAGCTTGGGCAATTTCTTCTGCTTTACCTTCCCCAACAAAAAACTTTGGATGAGGGGCTTTACGACTGCCCGTGACTATTTGTACTGGTTTTACGCCAGCAGATGTCACAAGTGACTCAAATTCTGCCAGATTATCAACGTCTTTTTCTTGAGAAAAAAAGACATGGACTAATACAGCTAGTTCACCGCCTTCATACCTATCAAACAAGGTGTAACCTCTTAGGCTAAACAATAATTGCAAAGGAAAAACACAGGTACAGTCTCCCTACCCATGCTTTCCTTGTCTTTTAGCGTACAAACTTACTCAGTTACTTCGCCATCTTGCGCTGCAGGGTTACCTGAATGGTAATTACCATTGCCAGTGCTACCCGTAGTACCGCTATGATGAGAAACAGGGCGAGCAGGGACAACAGTCGAGATAGCGTGTTTATAAACCATCTGGCTAACTGTGTTTTTTAATAAAATAACAAATTGGTCAAAAGACTCAATTTGCCCCTGCAATTTGATGCCATTAACGAGATAAATAGAGACCGGAACCCTTTCACGACGTAATGCGTTCAGGAACGGATCTTGCAAAGATTGCCCCTTAGCCATTCTATGTTTTCCTTATTTTGTTGTTTTTAAAAGAGAATCTTTTAGATTCCAAAAAGTAACTACTCAAAAATTGCGCTTAACGTTCTAATTGTACACAAACATCAGTCCTATGCACGCATAACCTGCATAACGGTGCTAAGCGCTTGCTGAGGTTGTTCACTATCTAACCAATGAACATTCTCCCAGCCTCTTAACCAGGTAATTTGACGTTTTGCCAATTGGCGAGTTGCACAAATTCCCCGATAAATCATTTCATCATGGCTAATTTCACCATCTAAATATGACCACATTTGCCGATATCCCACACAACGGATTGAAGGGAGGTCAACATGTAAATCATTTCGTTGATGCAATTTACGAACTTCTTCTTCAAAGCCCGCATCTATCATCAGATGAAAACGTTGTTCTATGCGCTCATGTAAAATTTTACGATCTTGTGGCGCAATAGCAAACTGAAACACATTATAAGGTAATTCTTCCCCAGCTGTTTGTGTCATTTCAGTCAAAGTTTGTCCCGAAATGAGATATACCTCTAAAGCACGGGATAATCTTTGTGGATCGTTAGGGTGGATCCTTGCTGCGGCAACTGGGTCAACCTCCGTAAGACGGCGATGAATTTCCCCCCACCCTTGTTCTTTAGCAATGTGTTCAATTTCAGTACGAACTGTTGGGTCAGCTGAAGGAAGTGGTGAAAGTCCTTCTAATAAGGCTTTAAAATACAACATTGTGCCACCGACTAATAATGGAATTTTACCTTGTGAGGTAATTTCAGCCATGGCATTTAATGCGTCACGGCGAAAATCGGCAGCACTGTATGGTAGAGACGGATCGAGAATGTCAATCAGACGATGAGGAGCTTGGCTGAGTTCTTCCGCTGTTGGTTTTGCTGTGCCAATATCCATTCCTCGGTAAATTAATGCCGAATCGACACTAATAATTTCCACAGGCAAATGCTTGCGAAGTTCGATCGCTAAAGCGGTTTTACCTGAGGCCGTTGGACCCATTAGGAATATTGCGTCAGGTTTTTTCTGAGTTGCTAAATCACTCATTTGTTAGTGTAGCTACCACGGATTGTAAATTAATTAATTGTAATAATGTTGGTGGGGGATTTTTTACCCACTGCGGGCATACCCGCTCAACATCAGCCAGCAACTGAACAGCCTGTGCTAAACTCCAACTTTCCTCTGTTTTAACCTGTGAAACTGCTTTAGCGAGCCATTGTGCAATCTCTTCGTCAGTTACACTTTCTTTTCTCGATAAAAAATCGAGTAATTCAGAAAAAAGCTGTGATAAATTTTGTGTTCTTAATGGTAACGATACCGTATGAATTGTTACTTTTCCATGTAATATCGTGGCTTCGATACCAAATATTGTCAATTGTTCCTTGTACCGCTGTAAAACCTCTATTTCATCATTTTTAAGTGACACTTTTAGAGGTATTAATAATGGCTGAGGCTTTAATGCTCCACCACCCGGTGATAATTGTGACAATTTCAATAAATAATTAGCTTCCGTTAAGGATAACAGGATTAGCCCCAACGAAGACTCAATTAATGCAAAGTTTTTTGCGTAAATTGTCAATACTTTGCCAAAAAGGTAGTTATCCGCATTTTTTGCTACAGGTTGTGACGATATTTGTGGCGAGTTTATCGGTTTACGCTCAGGAAAAAGCGGTTTTTTATCTTCAGAGGCAACGGGAATAGACATTAAGCTCTGATACAGCTCACCTGCTTTTTTGTCATACGTTGAACCAAACGTTTTTGCTGGCACATTTCCTGAAAAACCTGATGTTGACTTCGGTGAAGAAAAAGCGTGATTTGCCGTATTATCCTTTAAGTGACTAGGCTGGTCATAAGGTATTTTAGACTCTCGAACGGTATTTTCGATGAGGGTATGGTTTTCTGTCTTATGTTGCTTGGGAGTCACGTTTGGTGAAGAAAAATAGTTTTCCCCCGCAGAAGGTCGATTTTCTAACTCTATATTTGCCGGTTCAATACCCGGAAGCTCATCAATAGATGCAGCTTCTAATAATACCGTTCGCACCGCTTGATAAATAAAATCATGTACCAAGCGAGCTTGGTGGAAACGAACCTCATGTTTTGCTGGGTGTACGTTAACATCAACTTGTTTTGGATCAATGGTCAAATACAGGACATAAGCAGGCTGTTGGTTTTCGTCTAAATGCCCTTCATAGGCTTGGCGAATAGCATGGTTAATCAGACGATCACGCATCATACGGCCATTAACATAGCAATATTGTGTTTCGCTACCTGATGTCATTGATGGAGAAACGACCCACCCTTTGATAGAAAGGTCGCTATGTTCCCAAGATAACGCCAAAGCGCCTTGCAGAAAACCCGTTCCGCAAATCGTTCCGAGACGCCGCTCTTGCTGAGCTTCATCATGAGCAGCTCGGTATTGCTTTACTAATTTCCCGTTGTGAGTCAGATTAATAGCCACATCAGGGCGAGAAAGTGCAATTCGGCGAACAATTTCATCAATATGGCCGAACTCGGTTTTTTCTGTGCGCATAAATTTACGGCGAGCTGGCGTATTATAGAATAAATCTAATACTTCAACCGTTGTGCCATTGGGATGAGCTGCGGGTTTAACCATCACTTCCATATCCCGGCCTTCGGCATATGATTGCCATGCTTCTGTTTGGTCTGCGGGCTTAGATGTCAATGTTAAACGTGAAACGGAACTGATACTCGCTAGCGCTTCACCGCGAAACCCCATACTCATAATAGCTTCAAGGTCATCCAAAGTGGCAATTTTACTGGTCGCATGGCGAGCTAAAGCCAGAATCAGTTCATCTTTACCGATACCACAGCCATTATCACGAATACGGATCAGTTTTTCTCCACCACGCTCAATGTCGATATCAATACGCGTTGCCCCAGCATCAAGACTGTTCTCAACGAGCTCTTTAACCACTGACGCAGGCCTTTCGACTACTTCTCCTGCTGCAATTTGGTTGGCTAGCTGTGGGGAAAGAATATGTATTGCCATGCCTTCCCCCTTATTGTGGCGCCGCTTGTATTGGATTCGCCAAGAAATATTGACGTAATCCTAAATGGATAGCTTCTGCGACTTTGTCTTGGAATTCATTAGATTTTAGCAACTGTTCTTCTGCCGTATTACTAATAAAACCAGTTTCGACTAAAATCGATGGGATATCTGGGGAACGCAATACACCTAAACTTGCATGTTCAGGTGTTCTTTTATGAATATTACCCACTTTTCGCAGCTGTTCGATCACTTTAACCGCAACATCGTACCCCACACGCTGAGAATGGCCGAATTGTAGATCTAAAACAGCTTGGCTTAAATAAGGGTCCGCACCACTAAGCGCATCACCCGCCCCACCTAATAATTCAGATTGTTTTTCACGTTGTTCGAGCCAACTACCCAGCTCACTGTTTGCACGTCGATTAGACAATACCCACACTGATGCTCCTCGTGCACTGCTATTCGGAGCCGAGTCTGCGTGAATTGACACCAACATATTAGCCCCTTTCTTACGTGCCACATCAGAACGGCCACTAACGGAAATAAAATAGTCTCCATCACGGGTCATCGCGGGTTTAAACATTGGATCGGCTTCAAGGCGTTGGTATAACTTACGTGCGACACTAAGAGTCACATCCTTTTCTTTATAACCATTCTTACCAATCGCACCAGGGTCTTTTCCACCGTGCCCTGCATCAATAGCAATAACTACCTGCTTGCTGCCCTTCGGCATATTTTTATATTTAGTCGGTGTTGGCGTGGCAACAGGCGCAGGGTTATTCATCTTCAATGGTTTATCTTGAGCGCTGTTTGCCGCTGGTTTAACCGTATTATTGGTTTGATTAAAGGAGGTAGAACCGGATGAATTTCCCGTCGATATCGTTAATACCAACTGATATTCACCTGAAACTTGTTTAAGCACTGCTTTCGTTTTGGCTGTACGAGATAGCTCTAAAACTAAGCGTTTGTGTTGATTATCAGAAGGTTGGCTTGCCCGTACTAGTTTTACAAGATCCCCTGCGGGAACTTTAAGCGGTAGGCCAATAATCTCGCCTCGCTGTTTGATATCAACAACAAGACGCTCAGGTGAATGCAATGGGAAATAGGCGTAATCAGGCTTACCATCAACAAAGCTTAGTACCACTTCTGCTTGTGATGGACTATTGTTAACTTGAATATTCGATAATGTCGCCGCTTGTGTTTTTGCAGCAAACAGCCACATGACGGATACCATAAACAAGACGAAAACAGTAAAAAAACCCTTTTTTGTTATTCTGTGCATTGATGCATTCAACATGAGCAATAGCTTCCTTAGAGTAGGGGTAATGCTTCTAACAACGACTCCCCATTGGCAGAAAAAGCAACAAAGTGAGCCTGACGCCCTTCGCCTTGATAGGTCAGATGGAGCTCAAGATCCGCTTCAGGTAAAAAACCTTTACCTTGTTGCGGCCATTCGACCAAACAGATCGAATTTCCAGAAAAATAGTCACGAATTCCCATAAATTCAAGTTCTTCAGGATCTGCTAACCGATAGAGATCAAAGTGGAAGACTTGACGATCCGCTAATTCATAGGGTTCAACTAATGTGTAAGTTGGACTTTTTACATGGCCTTGATGGCCTAGCGCTTGCAAAAAACCTCGGCTAAAGGTGGTTTTCCCTGCACCAAGATCACCGTATAAGTGAATGACTGTGCTTTGGTGGCAAGCCTTAGCGATAGCATTACCTAACGCAACAGTTTGCGCTTCATTGGCAAGTTGTATTGTACATTCTTTCATATTGTTCTTTTATTATGTCATTAATAGGCGGTGTCGCCTGTTTATCCTTTAAATGCATAGTTTATATTGCTGATCAAAATGCATAAAGAGATATCAACAAACATCAATATTACCGCTTATATTAACCTAAGATGGGGCTTTTTTCTTAATTAACATTGCTTGAATGATGAGTTCAGAAATATCCTATAATTGTTTTCAATATTGACGGCATTTTTCATGCGTTTTGATGAACAACGCAGGTCATGGTAGAGTGCCTGCCGTTTTAATCTTTATCAAGATAGGATCTGATGGCAAGATACCTCGATCTCGATCTTCTCGCTCAGAATATTAAACAATGGGGCATTGAAGCAGGTTTCCAACAAGTAGGGATCTGCGATACTGACCTTTCTGCGGAAGAGCCCAAATTACAAGCATGGCTAGATAAACAATTTCATGGCGAGATGGAATGGATGAGTCGCCATGGAATGATGCGAGCCAGACCACACGAACTGCATCCAGGCACGTTACGTGTCATTAGCGTGCGCATGAATTACTTACCAGCTAAAGCCGCATTTGCCAGTACATTAAATAACCCTGAATTAGGTTATATCAGCCGTTATGCCCTAGGGCGAGACTACCATAAACTATTAAAAAAACGCCTAAAACAACTTTCAGATCGTATTTTAGACTATTGTCGCGAATTTAACGGCATGATACTGCCCAATGGCACCACTATCGATGATCTTAATTTTCGACCTTTTGTCGACTCCGCTCCAATATTAGAGCGCCCTCTTGCAGTTAAAGCGGGTTTAGGATGGACAGGAAAACATTCATTAGTTTTAAATCGTGAAGCAGGATCTTGGTTTTTTCTCGGTGAGTTATTGGTTAATTTACCCGTTCCTGTTGATAAACCTGTCGAAGAAGATTGTGGCCGCTGTGTCGCTTGTATGACAACCTGCCCAACAGGTGCGATTGTTGAACCTTATACCGTCGATGCAAGACGCTGTATTTCTTACCTCACGATCGAGCTAGATAGTGCTATCCCAGAAGAATTTCGTCCACTAATGGGAAATCGGATCTACGGTTGTGATGACTGCCAGCTCATTTGCCCGTGGAACCGTTTTTCCCAGCTTACTGATGAAGATGATTTTAGTCCAAGAAAGGACTTACATACACCAGAGCTGCTTGATTTGTTCTCATGGGATGAAAAAACCTTTTTAAAGGTGACCGAAGGCTCTGCAATCCGCCGCATTGGTTATATTAAGTGGCTGCGAAATATCAGTGTGGCGCTAGGTAATGCACCTTATCAAGACCGTATTGTACTTGCTTTACAAAATAGATTGGGGATTAACGAAATGCTAGATGAGCACTTCCAATGGTCTATACAACAACAGCTTAACCGACGCGATGCAAACCAAGTCACAATTCAAACTTCACAGCAAAAACGCCTTGTACGCGCTATTAACAAAGGTTTACCGAGAGACGCATAGAAAAAAGCCTGCTATATATCCGGAATGAAGAATTGTCAAATTGATGTGAATAAAATAAAAAATGCTTACCTGACAATAGGTAAAGAATTTGCAAGCTGTGCTAGCCTCATTTTGACAAAATAATCCACACAACAATAAAATCAACAAGTTACAATAATGCAACTTAAACGTTAGAATTAAATAGCACAACAGGAATTTGTTAATTAGCCTGTGGATAACTCTGTGTAATAAGTTATTTCAAATCGCAATAAAAACTCAGATTGATTGAGTTAGCTGTGGATAACTTTCTAATGTCGCGTTGAAAAGAAAAACCCTGATTTTACGTTAACTAGCAATACAAAAGTGACCAAAAAACAAGGTTAAAATGAAAAAACACTCGAAGTAAATAAAAAAGCATATTTTTGTTTATTATTTAAACTTCATGGTTTCATCTTAGAGATGGAAGTAAAACACCCTATTGCTAAGGGGTGGCTATTCTATGGCGCCCTGAAAATGAATGCAAGCACAAATCTGGATATGATCCAAAAAAGATCGCGAACCCCTTTTAGATCCTAGTATTCAAAGGGTAAAAAAAGATAAAAACAGTGAACAAGCGCAGTTCATATACACTAAGTGATTTCACTTAAATAAAATTAAGTTAAATGGATATTATATGGGATTCAATAAAGACAAAAATTAAGGGATGATGAAAATATTGGAGCGGGAAACGAGACTCGAACTCGCGACCCCGACCTTGGCAAGGTCGTGCTCTACCAACTGAGCTATTCCCGCATTTGGTGGGTACTGCTATCTCACTAAAACACTAAGAAAGTTTGGAGCGGGAAACGAGACTCGAACTCGCGACCCCGACCTTGGCAAGGTCGTGCTCTACCAACTGAGCTATTCCCGCATCACGAAAATAGTGTTCTAGCTAAAACATCAAGAAAATTTGGAGCGGGAAACGAGACTCGAACTCGCGACCCCGACCTTGGCAAGGTCGTGCTCTACCAACTGAGCTATTCCCGCATCACATTTCTGGGTGTTTCACGTGCCGACTCAATAACAAAAACTTCATCGGTACGGGGAGCGCATTATACGAAAAATTCAGATACTAGCAAGCCTTTGCGCTCAAAATTTTTATTTTTTTATTCGTTTGCTGACAATTCAATCATAATGGTGGTTTTATCAACACCCGTTGTAATAAACTGATTTCAATAAGTTAACATTGTTAACTTATTGGAAGAAGATGACTATGGTAACCTTTCTATCGCGGAGTTATAAACCTTTTTATCTTCTCTTTTGCCAACGGCAACGACAAAAATAACAATTTCATCATCAATAACTTGGTACACAAGGCGAAATCCTGATGCCTTTAATTTAATTTTATAGCAATTAGACAATTCACCATGCAGCCGCAGAGACGCTATATATGGGTTTAATTGTAGTTTCTTTAATTTCTTTTTAAATTGTTCTCGGATACTGTAATCAAGCTTTTTCCATTCCCTTAGAGCACGCTCATCAAATACAATATCAAATATCATCAATGTTCACTCTTATACGTTTAGCTGGCTTTTTTAAACGTTCACGAACAACAGCTAAAATATCCTCATCCTCATCAGTCTCGCTCACAACAATAGAAACTTCAGAAAAAGGAAGCTTTTCATTCTCTGCAACATAACGAAGAAATAGCCTTAGTGCATCGGAAGGCGAAAGATTTAATTTATCAAATGCTTGATATGCATCTCTTTTAAGCTGTTCATCAACTCTAATTTGTATTGTACTCATAATAGCCTCCATCAGAATTTACAATTAGAATAATGTAATACTGAATGCAATACAATCAGTAGTGCTATGTGTAATGCAAAATGTAATGCAAAATGTAATTCAACACCTAATTTTGACACAAAAAAAGCCGCTCAAAATTGCGGCTTATTCGTTAATTTAACATTTACTCTTTAATAAATGTTTCTCGATAATACGCCAGTTCAGCGACCGATTCACGAATATCATCCAGCGCTTGATGGGTATTTTTCTTCGAAAAACCTGCTAAAATTTCAGGTTTCCAACGACGAGCAAGTTCTTTAAGTGTACTAACATCAAGATAACGATAATGGAAATAACGTTCTAATTCAGGCATGTAGTTAAATAGAAAACGCCTGTCTTGCCCAACACTATTCCCACAAATCGGTGATGCCCCTTGGGGAACCCATTTTTCTAAAAATTCAATGGTGGCTAACTCCGCCTCACGCTCACTCACGGTACTTTTGCGCACACGTTCAACTAAACCGCTATTGGTGTGAGTGTTTACATTCCACTCATCCATTAAAGCGAGTTGTTCATCCGTTTGATGTACTGCAATTACAGGGCCTTCTGCTAAAATATTAAGATGGCTATCTGTTACAATAGTCGCTATTTCAATAATACGATCACGAACAGGATCGAGCCCCGTCATTTCTAAATCGATCCAAATTAAATTATTCTCATTCTTTTGCATGATATACCCTAACTGCATTCTATGAAGTTAAGGTATGATAGCACTCTTCATGCCTTCAGTGACAGGCGTGAGTACCCCTAAAATACAGCCCATGGTAAAGAGAGGACAGGTGGCTAAACAGAAACTTTCGAAAGGCCAACAGCGCCGAGTTCAAGAAAATCATCAAAAAAGACTTAAAAAGCAAAAAACAGTTGAAATTGATGATAGCCAATTAGGTGAAGCACAAGAAGGCTTGGTCATTAGCCGTTTTGGGCAACATGCTGATATTCAAGCAAGTAACGGGACTATCCAGCGCTGTAACTTGCGTAGAACTATTTCATCCCTTGTGACAGGGGATAACGTGGTGTGGCGGCCAGCCTTGAACACACAGAGCGATATCAAAGTAAATGGCATCGTCGAAGCTGTTCATGAACGCCGTTCTGTTCTAACTCGTCCCGATTATTATGACGGCTTAAAACCGATTGCCGCTAATATTGATCAAATTGTCGTTGTTTCAGCTATTTTACCTGAGCTTTCGCTGAATATTATCGACCGCTATTTAGTTGCCTGCGAAACCACCGGGATTAAGCCAGTTATCGTTCTCAATAAAGTCGACCTACTCGACGACGAAAACCGTGAGTGGGTAAGCGATTTAATGACGATTTATAGCGATATTGGCTATCAAGTTCTCGAAGTTTCGAGTCATACCAATGAAGGCATGGAAGCACTTACTAACGCGCTAGCAGGTAAAGTTTCAGTATTTGTTGGGCAGTCTGGAGTGGGCAAATCAAGTTTATTAAATGCATTACTCCCACACAATGAAGAAATGATTTTAGTCAATGAGGTTTCAGACAACTCAGGGCTAGGACAACATACGACGACGACAGCTCGTTTATATCACTTTCCATTGGGCGGCGATGTGATTGACTCCCCTGGTGTGCGCGAATTTGGTTTATGGCATTTAACAACGGAACAAGTGACCAAAGGATTTGTCGAATTTAAAGATTACCTTGGTGGCTGTAAATTCCGTGACTGTAAACATTTAGATGACCCTGGTTGCCTGTTACGTGAAGCCGTAGAAGCAAATAAAATTGCTGAATCACGTTTTGAAAACTACCATCGCATTTTAGAAAGCATGGAACAAATCAAACCTCGTGGCAATTTTACGGCAAAAGACAAATAATATTAGTGAGTACTTACCAACAACTCTCTAACACTAAGCCAGCTCTAAATCATTTAATTACGGTTAGCCAGTTACGCGACCGTTTGAAATATGACGAGTAAACTGTGTACAATAGCCGCCCTTTTGCTAACATACCTTTAAAAATCAGAGGTTAACGTGCTAGATAAAATTAAAATTCGCTTGCAATATATGCTTCCAAAACAATGTCTTACTGAATTTGCAGGCTGGTTCGCAAGTCGCAATGCGGGTTTCATGACGCAATGGGCAATTAAATTGTTCGCAAAAGCCTATAAAGTCAACATGAATGAAGCGCAAAAAAGCGAACTTACTGCTTATGCCACTTTTAATGATTTCTTTATCCGCCTGCTAAAAGAAGGCGCACGCCCGATTGTCGAAAAAGAGCACCAACTTGCTCAACCTGCTGACGGCGCAGTTAGCCAATTAGGCCCGATTAATGATGACCTTATCTTCCAAGCTAAAGGCCATAATTACACCGTGGAAGCGTTACTTGCAGGCCAATACCAATTAGCGGAACGTTTTCGTGGTGGTGACTTTATTACCACTTACCTCTCCCCTAGTGACTATCACCGTGTACACATGCCATGTGACGGTTTGCTCAAAGAGATGATTTATGTTCCTGGCGATTTATTCTCTGTAAATCCATTGACGGCACAAAATGTTCCCAATCTATTTGCACGTAATGAACGATTGATTTGTGTCTTTGACACCCCTGTCGGCCTAATGGTACAGATCCTCGTCGGTGCAACTATCGTTGGTAGTATTGAAACCGTATGGAGCGGTTGCGTTAACTCCTCTCGTGAAGGCGTCATTAAGCGTTGGATTTACCCTGAGTTAGACTCTGAAGGGGCTGTTTTCTTGAAAAAAGGTGAGGAAATGGGGCTGTTTAAATTGGGTTCAACGGTGATTAATTTATTTGAGCCTAACAAAGTGACATTTAATTCATCACTAATCCCCGGTTATGCAACTCGCATGGGCGAATTACTCGCTGAAACTGTTGCAAATACAGTGACAGAAGAATCCACTGGCGTTTAGTTAAATTATTATCTCTTGAAGGAGCTCCTCACTGTGCGTGTGATTATCAGTTTTTTTCTTAGTCTGTTAATCGTTTTCTCTTCCGTTGCAGCACCAACTGCAGCGCAGGATGAAGCACAGATTAAGCAGGAGCTCAAACAACTTGAGTCAAGCACCAACCCCAAAGATGCAGAGATAGCACAAGCATTGCAGGGGGCGTTGAATTGGATGAGTGAAACACGCGATTCCGATGCAAAAGCCAAATCTTATCAAGAAGCCATTGATAACTTTCCTAAAATTATCAAAGAAATAAGACAAAAAGTTCTTAATGAAAGTGATGAGCCGGCCCCAATACCGGTGGGTATCAGCTTAGGTGAACTTGAACAACGTATTATTCAGCTTAGCAGCCAATTACTCGATCAAAGCCGCTTAACTCAGCAAGAGCAAGATAAAGGCCGCGAAATCAGTGAATCATTAAATATTCTGCCACAACAGCTTTCTGAAGCCAGACGTTTACTCACTGAAGCCACTTCGCGCTTTCAGTCTCTGAGCACACCATCAACGCCATTAGCCGACGCCCAGTACACATTGGCTCAAGCCGAAGTAAGTGCTCGCAAGTCAACAGTTAATGAACTGGAAATGGCTCAGCTTTCTGCCAATAACCGCCAAGAAATCTCACGCCTTACGTTGGAATTATACAAAAAACGCTATCAACGTATGGAACTTGAGCTACAAAACCTACGTGATTTTCAAAATACCCAACGCCAACAAAAAGCAATTTTAGCGTTAGAACACACGGAAATGTTGGCTGCACAAGGGGAACTAACGCCATTTTTAACTGAGCAGCTTGATATTAACCGCAAAATGTCTCAGGAATTAACCGCTCAGGCACAGCGCATGAGCGCTATCACCAATAGCCAAGCAGAAATTTCAACAAGTATCCGCGATGCTCGCCAAGCACTCACAACTATTCGCGAGCAAGCTCAGTGGATCAGCAGCTCAAGTACATTAGGAGAAGCTCTCAGAACACAGCTTTCTCGTTTGCCTGATATCCCCAAAAGCCAACAACTTGATCGTGAAATGGCTGATTTACGTGTACAACGCTTAAATTATGAAGATAGCCTCGATAGATTAGGTAAAGTAGATACAACCGAGCAAGAAACCGCGAATGAGCTCAATACGGCTCAAGTGCAAGTTTATCAGTCATTAATTAAAACCCGCCGAGAGCTACTGACCTCTTTAATTTCAGGCCTCGATGCTGAAATGTTAGAGCTAACGAAGCTTAATGTCGCTACTGGGCAATTAACCGATGCATTAAAAGAAGTCAAAGATGCTTCCAACCGTTATCTTTTCTGGGTCGCAGATGTTCCACCAATAAGCATCAGCTATCCTGTCATGTTAGTAACGGATATTACTCAATTACTTTCACTGGATACCTTGTCTCAGCTTGCTGGTGCGCTGAACGTTATGCTGACAACTCAAGATACCTTTTTGTATCTTCTTGGTTCGATAGCATTAGTCATTTTCAGCATTAGCACTCGCAGACACTACCAAGCATTTCTTGACCGTTCCAGTTTACGTATTGGTAAGGTGACACAAGACCGGTTCTACTTAACCATTCGAACTATTTTCTGGTCAATTATTGTTGCTCTTCCTCTACCTATGATGTGGTCAGCCATCGGCTATGGCTTACAAAGTGCATGGCAATACCCTATGGCCGCGGCGATAGGTTATGGTGTCAGTGCGACGACACCTTTATTGTGGCTGTTTATGATCAGCGAAACATTTTCTCGTCCAACTGGGCTATTTATTGCTCACTTCGGTTGGGACAAAGATTCAGTTAAACGTGCGATGCGTTATTACCGAATGGCGATTTTTGTCATCGTTCCATTAGTGATGGCAATTATTACCTTTGAACATTATAGCGATAGAGAATTTGCAGCCAGTATTGGCCGTTTCTGTTTTATCTTTTTATGTGTCGCACTTAGCTTAATTACCAACAACTTGCGTCGTTCACAAATCCCTCTCTATTTAGATAGACATGGGTCCGGTGAGAATATCGTTAATAATGCCTTGTGGTGGATGATATTACTCGCACCTATTGTTGCTGGGTTCTTCTCCATTCTAGGTTATTTCTCAACCTCACAGGCCTTGCTTGCACGTTTAGAAACCTCTGTCGCCATTTGGTTTGTCATCCTTATCGTTTATCATACCATCCGCCGTTGGATGTCGATGCAGCGCCGTAAATTAGCCTTCGAGCGTGCGAAACAACGCCGTGCTGAGATATTGGCTCAACGTGCTAAAGGTGAAGACGATAACCAGCAGGCAAATGCCAGTAGCGAAGGAAATATTGATATCGAAGAACAGGTTATCGACTTAGATACCATTAGCACCCAATCCGTCGGGTTAGTTCGTTCGATTTTAACCATGATTGCCTTGGTTTCATTAATTTGGCTATGGTCTGAGCTACATACTGCATTTTCTTTCCTTGAAAATATTCGCTTATGGGATGTGACCTCAACGGTTAATGGCGTTGATACTGTGCAACCTATCACCATGGGCTCTATTTTCATTGCTATTTTGACTATTATCGTTACCGCCCAATTAGTTCGTAATTTACCGGCTTTACTCGAGCTGGCAGTACTCCAACATTTGGATTTAACGCCAGGTACCGGTTACGCTATCAGTACACTAACCAAGTATACGATTACTATTATCGGGACCATTGTTGGCTTCTCTATGTTAGGGATTGAGTGGTCAAAACTGCAATGGCTTGTAGCAGCGATGGGGGTAGGGCTTGGCTTTGGCTTACAAGAGATTTTCGCTAATATTATCTCAGGGTTGATGATCTTATTTGAAAAGCCGATCCGGATTGGAGATACAGTAACTATCCGTAACTTGACCGGTAGTATTACCAAGATCAATACCCGTGCAACTACGCTAACAGACTGGGACAGAAAAGAAATTATTGTGCCAAATAAGGCATTTATTACTGAGCAATTTATTAACTGGTCACTATCTGACACAATCACGCGTATTGTCATGACGATTCCTGCACCTTCTGATGCCAATAGTGAATTAGTGACAGATACTATTTTACGTGCAGCTCAGCGCTCTACGATGATTTTAGACAACCCTGCGCCTGAAGTTTATCTTGTTGATTTGCAACAAGGTATTCAGATTTTTGAATTACGTGTCTATGCCGCAGAAATGGGTCACCGGTTACCTGCGCGCCATGAAATCCACCAAAACATCCTAGTATCCTTTGCTGAACAAGGAATTACCTTGCCATTCCCTCCATTCCAAGCAAGAGTGGATGTCCGTGATAACTCTCTGCAAAGTGCGACAAACAATCTTTCAGGGCGTAATCCAAGTCGTAAATCTGGGGAACTGTAAGCCGTATTATGCCATTACAACTAGATGAAAAAGACGAATTAGTGATGTTGAGGATCACCCAACTTGAACGTGTTGGGTCGATTTTATTCTTTTTGATTCCATTAATTATCTTATTAATTGTTGGGAAAGCTTTTGCGTTTAATACGCTGTATCTTTGGCAAGCGTATTGTGCAATTTATATCGTCGGGTTTCGTGTAATGTGTGGCAAGCTATCATCGAAACAGCAGCAACTTAGCATTCGTCGAGGCTGGGGAAATAATCGTTTTTATCGGCTTTCTTGGTGTTATCTTGTATTATCGGTTGTCATACTGGTGGGATACAAAATCGTATCCCACACATTTGCTTAATCGTTAGCTGGCTTTAAAACCATACGATTTAATATAACCTTCCGCTAATTGTTGTGCCTGCTGTAATTCTTCAGGACTTAACTGCTCCGCAATCTTATTTTGTAAACGATGACTTTCTGCATTGCCACTGTAAACCGCAGTTGCAAGCCATGCGTAGGCTTGCTGCAAGTTTTTCTTCACGCCACGTCCTTCAGAGTACATGACACCTAAGCGGTCTTGAGACTTAGCATCTTTTTGTTTCGCGGCTTTTCTAAACCAGAAGACCGCCTTTTCGTCATCTAAATCAACACCGCTACCAATCGAGTACATTTGGCCTATCTGGAATTGAGCCAGTATATTCCCGCCCTGTGCAGCTTTTCTAAACCAAAATGCCGCTTTTTCTAGGTTTTGAGTGACACCTAAGCCTTGCGCGTACATCATCGCCATGTTGGTTTCAGCGCGGGTATCACCTTGAGCGGCGGCTTGTTCATACCATAGCATCGCTTTGTCATAGTCACGACGCACACCAAAGCCATTTACAAACATCGTGCCAAGTCGGAATTGCGCATCTGAATTCCCTTGGTTTCCTGCCTTGATGAACCACTCAGCCGCGGCTTTAGAATCTTGAGAAACACCTAATCCCTTAAAATAACGCTCACCTAGCTGGAATTGGGCTTTAGGGTCACCTTTTTGCGCTAACTGCGTAATTTGCTCAATCGTGGGTTCTTGTGCTGCTGTTGCCGATGCCGGCGCAGTGGTAGGTTTAGCGGTTAAAACGGAACTATAACAAATCGAGCCCAACAACAGTGCTAACGCAATTCTTTTCATCCTAAGGAACCCTCAACAGTGCAATATGCAACCTGTGAAAACAGTGCTATCCATTAATATCGACCTAAACACTCATCCCCCTAGTTTAAATTTACTTTTTGTCAGAAAAAATAGGAAAAGTAGCCTAAATTTCACAAAAAGCACGTTTCGCTGCATTTTCGCTGTGGGAACTTATGTTTCTGGTCTAATTGCGATAATAAAAAACCAGATAAACATATTGCCTATCTGGTTTCTCTATTTCAAATAACAAAATTAATTATGCATTGTTAAGATATTTATTTCTCAAATAGCGGGCCACCGCATCATCACTATTTGAACCAATAACTTCCATCTGCGGTAACGCATCTTTCAATAATTGATGGGCATTTTGCATAATGCAGCCTTTTCCGGCCATCGTCAGCATTTCTTTGTCATTCATGCCATCACCAAACGCAATACTATCACTCGGTGTATAGCCATGTAGTGCAGCCACTTGCTTCAAAGCTTCACCTTTAGAAACAGTACCGGCCATAACTTCTAAACAGCTACGCAGTGAAAACGTTACATTCACTTTATCTTGCCAACGTGCTTGAATGCGTTGCTGTAGATCCACCAGCAAGTCATGATCTTCACTAGTATAATAAACTTTACAGACCTCAGAAGTAGCAAAATTATGGCGGTCAAACAACTGGTAGTTAAATACCGATTCTTTAAAAAATTCTTTTTGTTCAGGGCTTTCACGATTGATAAACCAATCATCACCATGGTAGTAATTCGTGATAAGCTCAGGGTTATCAAATTCCATCAAACACAGCTCATGAGCAATTTGAGGGGCAACATTGTGCTCAAAAATTAAGTCACCACGGGTATTATGGATCCGTGCACCATTAGACGTGATCATATACGCATCGATGCCTAACCCATCACGGATTTGAGCAACATCCACATGGTGACGGCCTGTTGCAAACACAAAATGCACATCTTGCGAAGTTACTAGCTGTTTCAAAGTGTCTTTTGTATAAGACGTTAAGTCATGATTGGGAGATAACAGTGTCCCATCCAAATCGGAAGCAACTACAGGATATTTCATATTCAAACCCTAACTAATACTGCTCAAAAAAATCACAGATAGCATTGAGCGCCATCGCTCTTAATGCATCCACTTCAAATAGGATTTCATGGTGTGCCCCTTCAATAATGAGAGGTAATTTTTCTTCTCGTCCTATTTGCGCTTTTTGTCGGCTTTGACAAAAAGCTTGTAGCTCTTTATTGCTGACCACTTTTTCTTCACTGGCTTCCAACACCATCAGTGGCACATCAATTTCTCCCGCTTTCGCAATTAACTCATCGCCAATCACAAAACTTTCACGTAGCCAATGATAAGTTGGCCCACCCAAGCGCAATTCAGGGTAATCGGCATAATAACGTAAGTAGCGCCGATAACGCTCCGGGCTGTGTGTTAATACATTGATTAAATAAGGTAATGGCTGCCATTTCCCAGTAGAGGCCGCGTAATCATTACGAACGCTTTCACGCGATTCCGCTCTATCAACAATAAAGCTTGCCATCCAACGAGGCATTGGTAAATTAATACCAATCATCGGTGCACATAATGTTGCAGCATCAAATGTGACGTTATCTCGCAACAAGTACCCTGCTAAAATAGCACTTCCCATTGAATGCGCTAATGCGTAACATTTTGGGTAATGTCGGTATTTAACCTCTAGCTCAATAAACTTTTCAAAATCGTCAATGTAATCAGTGAATTTTTCAACATGGCCTTTTTGAGGATCGGCTAACATGCGCCCTGATCGCCCTTGCCCACGATGATCAATAATAAAAACATCATAGCCTAAATGATAAAAATCATAAGCGACTTCAGGGTACTTCACATAGCTTTCACTGCGCCCTGGTGAAATGACAATCGCTTTATGATGCTTTGGATGAATAAAACGGACATAGTGGATGGGAATATCATCAACTCCCATAAATTGAGATTCTTCCCGGTGTTGCCAGAAATCTAAAAGCGGGCCATTTGTAAAAGCAGAAAATTGAGTTTCTCGATTCAGCCAACTCTCTTTTAGATTTTCAGGCGTCATCCTGCAGTTTCCTTATTTATTCATTCATAACCTTCAAGATGGTCTTGGATAAGAGCCATAAATGCCACCCCAAAACGTTCGAGTTTGCGCTCGCCAACACCATTAATTAACAATAATTCGGCAGGTGAAGTTGGAGTGTGCTCAGCCATTTCAATTAATGTTGCATCATTAAACACGACAAATGGTGGAATATTTTCTTCATCGGCAATGGACTTACGTAATTTACGCAGTTTCGCAAATAGTTTTTTATCATAATTGCCATGATAAATTCTGTTTTGTTGATTACGGCTTTTTACCACTAAAACACGCGGAACTGCCAGTTTTAGTGCTGCTTCACCGCGTAATATAGGCCGTGCAGCCTCAGTTAATTGAAGCGCTGAAAAATGCGTAATATTCTGTGTGATCATACCTAAATGGATCAATTGGCGTATCACACTAACCCAATGTTCATTACTTTGTTCTTTACCAATACCGTAAACAGGCAGCTTGTCATGGCCTAAATCACGGATACGCTGATTATTCGCACCACGCAATACCTCTACAATATAGCCGATACCGAAGCGCTGACCAACACGATAAATACAAGACAGCGCTTTTTGCGCATCCACTAACCCATCGTACTGTTTTGGCGGGTCTAAGCAAATATCACAGTTACCACAAGGCTGCTGGCGATTTTCACCAAAATAATTGAGTAGCACCAAACGACGGCAGGTTTGTGCCTCAGCAAAAGCCGCGATGGCATTCAGCTTATGCCGCTCGATATCTTGTTGTATACCTGCAGGCTTTTCTTCGAGACAACGACGTAACCATGCCATATCGGCCGGGTCATAAAATAAAATGGCTTCGGCTTCAACACCATCACGCCCTGCTCGTCCTGTTTCTTGATAATACGCTTCGATATTACGTGGAATATCGAAATGAGCGACAAACCGAACGTTTGATTTGTTAATTCCCATCCCAAAAGCCACTGTCGCCACAACAACTTGCAGATTATCTTTTAGAAATGCGTCTTGTACCCACTCCCGTTGTGCCGCATCTAACCCTGCATGGTATGCTGCGACGCTTAAGCCTCGTTTTTGCAAGCGCTCTGTCGTTTCTTCAACCTTACTGCGACTGTTACAATAAACAATACCCGCTTTTCCTTTTTGGCCTTTAATAAAAAACCAAAGTTGATCTAACGGTTTATATTTTTCGACTAAGGTATAACGAATATTTGGCCTATCAAAGCTACTCACATGAACTAATGGCTCATATAGCTCCAATAAGCGAATAATGTCTGCACGTGTGGTTTCATCTGCAGTTGCGGTTAACGCCATCACGGGCACATTAGGTAATGATTGCCGTAATTGGCCTAGTGCACGATATTCAGGGCGGAAATCGTGTCCCCATTGAGAAATACAGTGGGCTTCATCCACGGCTAGCAAAGTGATATTCCACCCTGCTAATTGGCTTAGGAAATAATCAGTTAATAGCCGTTCAGGGGCAACATACAGTAATTTTATTTCCCCCTGACTGCACAGCTCCATGATTTGACGCTGTTCTTGTGACGTTTGCGATGAATTTAAACATGCCGCATTAACCCCATGTAACCTTAATTGGTCAACTTGATCTTTCATTAATGATATTAATGGCGAAACGACCAATGTGACACCCTCTTTAACTAAAGCAGGGACTTGGTAGCAAAGGGATTTACCACCCCCTGTTGGCATTAACACTAAACAATCACGGTTATCTAAAATGGCCCCAATGACAGCATCTTGCCCGGGGCGGAATGACTGATAACCAAATGTACTATTAAGCACATGTTCAGCCAATGAAAGTTGGTTAATGACGCAAGCAGTGGACACAAACTTCCTCAATCGATAAAACAAGCCGCTGCCCAATTGAGCAGCGAATTTGTTGATTTATGACTTGGTATTCGACTCAGAACTGAATAGAGCACTGAGTTTTTCTTCCATTACAACATATCGTTTAGCATAACACCGATACCAAAACGGGTTTGGCGATAATTGTAGTCTATCATCGACTCACCATATCCGCTAAACAACTGGGTATAAAAACGCACATGTTTACTAATTGGATAACTCCACCCCAACTCTGCACCACCGTAACCGGTATTCCAGTTATAGCGCCCAGTCGTAGTAAATACGCTATCTCCCAATGCATACCCTACCTTTAAGCGATAGTAGCCCATGTATTTGGTAATATCAGAATTATCATCACGCCCTTCACTTTCATGAATGCGGTACCAAGGTTTAAGGTCAACTTGCCAGTTACCATTTTGCGCCATTGCCCTCGCATATACGCGGTTCCAACTGCGAGAGGTCGGTTCTGAACGCCCATTTGACTCGTGGTTAAATCCCGTTTCAATCTCACGTAACGTCCAACCCGCAAATTGGTAGTCGGTTAGCCAGCCAACAAATACCTGAGGCTCGTAGTTGGTTTCTCTAAATGGTGAAGATTCTTTTTTATTACTTAACTGCCACCAAGAACGCTGAGTATAAGAAACGGCTAAAATGGAATCATCACCAGCAATACCGGCCCATAATGGAAACGCTAAACTTAGTTGAAATTTAACTTCATCCTTTAACGCATCATCGCCCCAATTATAGCTAGAAATCGCTTTTTTATTCATCGAGGAGGTATAGGTATAAATGATGTAATTCGATTCATACGGATACAATACAAATGGATTATCATGGTGTTGTAGTAATCCTGAAATGATGCTTCCACGTATTGGTAGGGTATTTTTGACATCTTGTTCAGGCTGAATACTTGTATTTTCAGTCGCAAACAGTGAAGCAGACCAAAAGCTGAGCACTGCACTTAACAAAATCGGTAAAGCGCGCATTAGTCATTCCTATTTTCAACATCGTCCAAAAAAAGTTTGTCCTATTTTACACACAAAACTGAATAACTGTTGAAAGATTATTCATTCGTTTGTTAGAGACATAATTTACACATAATGTTAACTTATTATTTACATATTTTTAAAGGATGAAAACGATGAATGACCGTACTTATACTTTAGAAGAAGCCAGTGAGCTAATGAGCCATGCGTTTATTTATAAAATGCCATTTAACCAGCTACTTGGTATTAAATTGATGAGTTTAAATGATGATTTTGTTCAGCTTACCGTTGAAAATCGTCAGCAATTAATTGGTAATTTCACTCAGAACATTTTACATGGTGGTGTGATCGCTTCAGTTTTAGATGTTGCAGGAGGTATGGTGTGCATTAACCGTATTTTGCAGCGCATTAATCCATTAACTCATACTGAAATTGTCGACAAAATGTCTCGCATGGGAACAATTGACCTACGAGTTGATTATTTACGCCCTGGTCGAGGCCAACTTTTTACCGCCAGTGCCAGCTTATTAAGAGATGGTAATAAAATAGCCGTTACCCGCTGCGAACTTCACAATGAAAACAATCAGCATATTGCGACAGCAACGGCAACTTACCTGGTGGGATAAAATAGATACAAATAATTAGTCACCTACTAAACTAATAACTTGTAAAAAAACCTGAGCAATGTCACATTAGTGGTATCAAAAATCGAGCCGCTTAAATCGGCTCGGTCTCTCTGTATAAGTATCTTTTTAGTCTTTAATTCAATTTCAGAGCCAACAATGAGCCAGCAAAATACTACCAAAGGCGTGTTATGTGCCTTAGGCGCCTATTTTATTTGGGGTGTCGCACCTATTTATTTTAAAAGCATCCAAGAAGTGCCCGCAGAAGAAATCCTGACTCATCGTATTATTTGGTCATTTTTCTTTATGATTTTATTATTAACCGTTTCACGCCATTGGAGTTATGTCCGCCAAGTCCTGAAGCAACCAAAGAAAATATTAGTTCTTGGGGTAACGGCAACGACAATTGCATGTAACTGGTTAATTTATATTTGGGCAGTTAATAATGGTTATATGCTACAAGCTAGCTTAGGTTACTTTATTAACCCACTAGTTAACGTGCTGTTTGGAATGCTATTTTTACAAGAACGTTTTCGCCGCATGCAGTGGATTGCTGTTGGTCTTGCACTAACGGGTGTATTGATCCAGCTTTGGCAATTTGGCTCAGTGCCTGTGATTGGTCTAAGTTTGGCCGTTACATTTGCTACCTACGGTTTATTACGTAAAAAATTAGGTGTCGATGCGCAAACAGGGATGACATTCGAAACACTTTGGCTACTTCCTGTCGGTATTATCTTCTTATTATTTTTTGCAGATAGTCCAACTAGCGATATGGCAATGAATGATTGGCATTTAAATGCACTGCTGATTGCCGCAGGGGTAATTACTACGGTGCCACTATTACTATTTACAGAGGCAGCTAACCACTTAAGGCTTTCGACTCTAGGCTTTTTCCAATATATGGGGCCAAGTATTATGTTCTTACTCGCCGTGTTTATGTACGGTGAAGTCATGACATCTGAATTGTTAGTCACCTTTGGCTTTATCTGGGTTGCATTAATTTTATTTACATTAGATGCTTTATATACCCAGCAAAAACTGAGAAGAAAATAGCGAGTAACGTTTTTCAGAAACTCAGACGACCGATAAATAGTGTTAATATTAAATTACCGACTCTCGTTTTATGTTTTAAACGAAGTCGGTGTTTCATTATATGGAACTTAAATAGTAAATTTAATTAATACAAATAAACTATTTAATTTTATATCTAATTCTTTACCTGCCGCATAATAAATTAAGCTTAAATCAAATCTCTTTGTTCTTATCTATCATACCCATTGAGAAAAAATAAATTTAACCATATAAAATCAATGAGTTAAAATGAAAAAATTCACCTTGATTTTCTATACATAATGGCTATTATTTAATTTATCTTAAATTCTCTTCAATTAATAAATACATCCATCAAACAACTCTTTGAAATAAAAGTAGTTGTTTATTTTTTTCAATTAATGATTGCTTAATAGGGACTTGGTAATTATATTGTACGCCGCTTGTATTCACCCCAGCGGATGGTGATGGTCCGATTCATCACTGACGTTTCATTAAAGTGCGCACGATGACATTTCATTTTAAAAATGTCCTGGTGCGAGGTTTTCTGAAATTGAATGCAGACGGTTCTAAAATTTAATGTAATACAATCATGTAGCGTTAAGACTCTAAATAATTCGAAAACACAACTAGGCGGCGAGCAAAAAAGTCGCTAGGAGCATACCAAAATATGTGACTAGGGCGAGCGAGCAAAGCCAATAGCATTGTGATTTGAAGCATGACGAGTACGACTCTAAATAATTCGAAAACACAACTAGGCGGCGAGCAAGAGAGTCGCTAGGAGCATACAAAAGTATGTGACTAGTGCGAGCGAGCAAAGCCAACAACGTTGGGATTCGAAGTATGACGAGTACGGCTGCATTTTAGGTTCACTCGGCCTGTGCATTCAGACAGAGTTAACGTTGTTTAAGGGCTTTTGGGAAGGGCTTAAAAATGCAACAGAATACCGTTCAAATGAAACGCGTACTGACCACTCCTGCGTTAGTTTTTTTCGGGCTGGCTTATATGGTGCCGCTCGGAATTTTCACCACCTATGGACAAGTGACTGTATTAAGTGAAGGCCATCTGCCTGTCGCTTATTTAATTACATTAGCTGCCGTCTTTTTCACTGCCATGAGCTATTGCCGCATGACAAGTGCACTTCCGCTTTCAGGATCTGCTTATTCATATGTGCAAAAAACCTTTGGCGGCACACTCGGGTTTTTAGTAGGTTGGGCACAACTGCTCGATTACCTCTTTCTACCTATTATTAACTACATTGCGATTGGGATCTTTGTTCACGAAGCGTTCCCCGATATCCCGATGTACGTCATTATTTGCAGCACAATTACAATTGTTAGCATCATGAATATTTTGGGAATTAAATTAGTTTCCTCAATGAATATGCTAATCATTTTAATGCAATTTGTATTTATTGCCGTGTTCCTATACTTGAGTTTTAAAACTTCATTTGTATTGGATACGGACGCCTTATTGGCACCGATTACGGTCATGTCAGAACAAGTATCAGGGTTATTTGCAGGTGCAGCGGTACTATGCTTAGCCTTCCTTGGCTTTGATGCGATCTCCACGATGGCAGAAGAAACCAAAGATGCGCGTAGTGCGTTACCTAAAGCGATTTTATACACCGTGTTTATCGCAGGTACGCTGTTTGTCATCATTTCCTATGGTGCGCATCTGGTTTATCCGATGTGGCAAGATTTTATTCCTAATACCGATATTGCTAGCCTTGCGGTAATGAAACAAGTTGGTGGAGCGATGATGGCATCTAGCTTTATCACCGCTTATGTTATTGGTGTATTTGCCTCAGCAATGACCTCACAAGCCAGTATTGTACGCATTTTCTATGCGATGGGCCGTGAAGGTGTATTACCTCGTTCGCTGTTTGCTTATCTACACCCAAGGCTCAACACACCGATTTACTCGATTATTTTTGTTGCGCTAGCGTCACTGCTTTCATTAGTGCTTTCACTCAGCATGGTCGCTTCAATGATCAGTTTTGGTGCCTTGATTGCGTTCACTTTTGTGAATTTATCGGTCATTAAACATTTTTATATTGACCGTAAAGCACCACTGGATAATACAAAAATTATCACTTGCCTGATTATGCCTTCTGTTGGTGTTATCCTAACATTATGGTTATGGACAAGCCTTGATGGCGAAGCCTTTAAAGTGGGTTTATGGTGGTTAGCAGCAGGTGCAATTTACTTAGCACTTCTGACCCATGGTTTTACTCGTCGTCCACCTGCAATCTCTGACGATGAAACTGAAATGATTATTAACTAAGCATTTCAAGTCTTATAAATGATTACGGGGGAGCGCTTGCCTTCCCCGTTGTTTTTTTAGCACTGGTGCCACCAAAGCACCACTGATACAGACGGTTTACAATGAATAATCAATTAGCTGACGTTATTTACTTTAACGGTTATATATATACTGCAGATGATAAAAATCGCGTTGTCGATGCGGTTGCTGTTCGTGATGGCTATATTCTTGCCACAGGCACCTCTGATGAACTTCATCAATATGTTGGCCCTGAGACAGAGAGTATCGATCTCGAAGGCAAAATGATGATGCCTGGCATCATTGATGGTCATATGCACCCTTTCTGGGGCGGTATTCAACTCTTCGGTTGTCATTTAAATTATGAATCGTTAACTATTGACCAAATTTTAGCGCGCGTACAAGATCACCTCGATAAAGACCCTCGTACCGGGGAAAATGATTGGCTCAAAGTCACTGCATGGCTGCGCCAAGGTATGATCCCTGCGGGTGTTGATATGTACCGTGAAGATATGGACAAGCTCAATACGAAACGCCCTGTCGTCTTGTTTTCAAATGACTGCCATACATTGCTAGCAAATAGCCGTGCCCTCGAATTATTTGGTATCACCAAAGATACGCCTGAACCACCTGATGGTAAGATTGGTAAATACGAGAATGGCGAATTAAACGGTATTTTAGAAGATGCACCCGCTATGCGTGCTGCCGATAGCATTCCTTCAATTCGTGACGACCAAGCTATTGAAGTTGCTGAATTAGTGCAGAAAGTACTTAATCAGCAAGGCGTGACGATGGTGATGGATGCACGCGTTTCAGAACAACAACTTGAAGCCTTTTCTCAACTACAACAACGTGGCGACCTTACGATACGTTTCCAAGCTGCCCGTGAAATCACCCCTGATGAAACATCGGATGTTGCCTCAGTAGCGGCAGCTGTGGACAAAGCCGTTGCATTTGCCAAAAAATGGCACCAAGCCGATTGGACGCCAACCCCAGGCATTGGCTTAAATAATATAAAAATGTTTGTTGATGGTGTGATGCAATTTCCAACAATGACAGCATCGTTATTGCAACCATACCGAATCAATCAAGGCACGGATGACGCTCCGAATTGGGTAGAAACCGATAACTACGGTGATCTCTATTTCACGGCTGAAATTCTCGATGAATTAATGGAAAAAATTGCCGCAGCAGGCTATGACCCACACTTGCATACCGTTGGTGAAGGTGCCGTTTCTATCGTGTTAGATGCGATTGAAAAAATGCGTGCTGCGCACCCAGAAAAAGATATCCGCCCAGGGCTTGCTCATAATGAATTAGTCCATGCTGATGACTATGCCCGTTTTGCGCGCTTAAAAACCATCGCTTGCTTATCTTTCCAGTGGGCCGCCCCAACGCCAGAACTCGCCGCTTTTGAGAAAAAAATGCTCGGTGATGAACGTTTTGAGCAACTTGAACCCATCGCTAAATTTGTCGACGCTGGTGCGGTTGTTGCGTTTGGTAGTGACTGGCCAATCGATGACTTCGACGAGTGGTATGATTTAAAAGTCGCAGCGACACGCCGAGGCCGTGATATTAATGGCCAAAAAGCACCGAGACTTGATAATGACCGAGACTTAACGGTCATTGAGGTTTTACGCTCTGCGACGATAGACTCAGCTTATGCACAACACCGTGAAGATATACTCGGTTCATTAGAAGCAGGAAAATTTGCAGATATGATTGTATTAGATCGCAATGTTTTTGAGATCCCTGCAGATGATATTGAGAATGTAAAAGTATTACGCACTATTATTGGCGGAAAAACTGTACATATTGCTTAATAATTTAATTATTTATTTAGATAGCTAAATAAATAAACACCCCAAAGATTAAATAATATCTTGGGGTGTTTTTAATTGGGCACTTAATTCCAAACCTGAATACTCACAATTAAATCGGGAAATTACGAGGGAATAACTTCCCTCGTAAAGCAACATTACTCTTCGTAAGAAAACGTTGTTTGAACAACTGTATTTCCATGACTAATCACGATCAGACAAAGTTTGTCTCGCATTAATACTGAAATACCAAACACGGTAATACACGCAAAAACAAACGCCACCACTGCGAACTTGCTCATTTCCCTTGACCTCTTAATGGTTAAGAGGCACAATCTCAACTGTTCAGGTTTAGATCGGGCCTCGTTGGTTAATAATAACTAACGGGGCTTTTTCCTTTCTAATCCAAACATTTCTTCCAACTTAATATGCTTAAACCAGAAAGGCTCAAGCACCCGCCAAAATAATAACAAAGTTTTATATCTCACTCACGTTTAATTCCATAGAAATAAATAAAAATATAAATTTAATTATCTAATAGTTTATTTAAATAATTATTAATAGGTTTAAATTATTTACTTATATTTTTATCTCAGAAAATGACTAAAAACCCGTAATGCTAAAAATAGCGCTTGCAAAAGAAAAAAGTTACCGTTAGTATCCGCAGCGTTTTATATTCATCTACTAACTGCAAGGAGGTTTACCATGACAACAATTAATCAAACTCTTTGCGGGCACACTCAGAAATAGTCACTCTCGTTAGTTAATCTATTTTCTTAAATTTGCCTGCTAATCACCTTATTTTTCAATTAAAAATGAGTTAATAGCTTATGGGCAATACCTTACATACTGTGGATCAGCAAGTTAGCTACATCGCCACAGAATCAACATGGATTGAAAGTAAAGCAATCCAACAATTACAAACAACCGCAAACTTACCTGATATGGTATCTGTTGTCGGCATGCCTGACCTACATCCTGGTCGCGGGTATCCAATTGGCGCTGCATTTTTCTCTACCAAACGTTTTTACCCTGCACTGGTTGGTAATGACATCGGTTGTGGAATGGCGCTGTTTCAAACGGATATTAAAAAATCGAAAGTTAACCTCGATAAACTCGAAAAACAACTTTTTGAAATGTCAGATCATGCGCCTCTATCTTGGCTTGAAGAACATGTCCCAGATAACATGCAATCACATGACTTTATGTCATCACTAAGTTCTATTGGTGGCGGGAATCATTTTGCTGAGTTTCAAGCCGTTGACGAAATATTAAACCCAGAATTATTCGGTATGAGTGGCTTGAATAAACAACAATTACTGTTATTAGTTCACAGTGGCTCTCGTGGTTTAGGCCAATCAATTCTTCGTCAACATGTAGAAAGTCATAGCCATGATGGGCTTATAGATAGCTCTCAAGATGCTAAAAATTACTTAGAAGCGCATCAAAATGCCTTAGATTTTGCCCAACTAAATCGCCAAATGATCGGTTTACGTATGCTGCAACAAGTAAAATCAAAAGGTAAGTGCGTACTCGACCTTAATCATAACCTAGTTGAACCCTGTAAAATCAATGGTATTGATGGGTGGATACATCGAAAAGGCGCCACACCATCAGATCGCGGGCTAGTTGTTATCCCTGGTTCTCGAGGTGATTACAGCTATCTGGTATCCCCACAACCAAGTGAAGTTTGTCTGAATTCTCTTGCCCACGGAGCTGGTCGTAAGTGGATGCGAACCGAGTGTAAAGGCCGTTTATCACATAAATATACACCAGTTCAATTATCAAGAACGGCACTAGGTAGCCGTGTTATTTGTGCAAACAAACAATTGATTTACGAAGAAGCCCCTCAATCTTATAAATCTATTGATACTGTAATTGAAAGCATGGTGAATATTGGCATCATCCAAGTTGTTGCACGACTTAAGCCGGTTATCACCTATAAAACCAGTGGAGATTGCTCATGATATTGCTACAATTTTCCGCTGCTCAGGGGCCTGAAGAGTGCTGTATTGCTGTTGAAAAAGCCCTTGCCCGCTTTCTACAAGAGGCTAAAAAATATTATGTCGCTTATGACATACTGGAGTCATTCCCCTCTAAAAAGGGATTAAAATCTGCATTAGTTTGCCTAGAAGGTGAAGATGCAGAAATATTGGCCCAGTCTTGGTGCGGTACAGTCCAATGGCAATGCCAAAGCCCTATAAGGCCACGACATAAACGTAAAAATTGGTTTTTGAGTGTCACCCGCTTTTCTCCCATTAAACCAATTGAAGAGAGTGAAATTGAGTTTGAGTTCACTAAATCACAAGGGGCTGGAGGGCAACATGTTAATAAGACTTCATCAGCAGTTAGAGCTAAGCATGTTGCTACGGGAATGACAGTTAAAGTTCAATCTGAACGTAGCCAACATGCAAATAAAAAACTCGCAAAACAATTAATACAATGGAAGCTTGATGAGTATCAATCGAAACAATCAAATGCATTAGATAAACAGCGCCATCAATCTCACTATCAAATTGAACGAGGAAATGCGACTATGATTTTTGTAGGAAATGAATTTAAACGATTAATGTAAAATTAGTGCCACTTCGAATTAGAGGTGGCACATAATTTAATGCAATATTAGACAATATTTAATGATTCTATTTTGAAAGTAAATTATTTAAAATCATAAAAAATCGAACTATTCAATTTAGAGGAGTAGCAACCCACTTCAATAACCGAGCAATGCTCTTTTGGCATTGGAAAATAATTTACATTTTGTATTAATGATGACATATCATTATTAGAATTAATCATAATAGTATCGCCAATGTTTTTCTCACTTAATTCCTTCAATGCTTTTTCTAATTGTCGATTATACTCCGTCACACTAATACCTTGTTGAGATTGTTTAGAACCATAACCAAAATTATCAGTATTGTTCATTTATAAACTCCTTTTTATATAATTTAGTCACACAGTAGAAAATACAATTTATAATTTAATATTAAAAAACTAAAGTTCAAATAAAGTTAACATCAAGAAAAATAAAAAATCAAACAAATATATTAAAATAGCTATTATAAAATTTATTATGTGTATAAATAATGAGAATACTTCTATCAGCCACCTCTATAAGAGGTGGTAATAGCCTGAACGGGTTAAAGCCTTTTTTCGATTAAAAACCACCCCGCGATACTTTCGCGAGTTTGTTCTGTCGGGAGCACTTCATGAGGAAATTCTTCTGACATAAAAAAGATAATACGACCTGCTATGGGTTCTAATTTAAACAATTGATTATCATCTTGGTCATAGACAACCAACTCGCCACCATCGCCATGGTGCCATTGTTCATTCATATATAGAACTGTCGTAATTTTTCGTCGGCCGACACCTCTTGGATTATCCACGTGTTTCTTATAAAAACCACCATTTGGATAACGGCAAAAATGTGTTTCAAAATCACGTAGACCAAGATAAAGCTGACAGTTAAGTTCTTGCCTGACCTGCTCCATTTTATCGAGATAATGGACTATTGAACTTCCCATTTCAGGCTCTAACCAAACCGTTTGGTCGCCGCGAATCGCTTTATTGCCTTGTAATGAGTCCCGATGTCCAATACGTGCGTCTTGTAATGTATTGGGTATGCATTGTTTTATCCTTTGGATATCTGACAAGGTCAGAAAATCGTCCCACACATACCAGCCTTGTGAGGAAAGCGAATCAATAAGTTTATTAATTGACATGATGAATGTTAGGAAGGTTACTCGGTAAAACTTTATACGGCAAAAAGATGTAAAAATAAAATTAAAAACTTGAATCCTGATAATGAAAACAATCAATCAATACCAATCACTAAAAATATAATGTTAATTATCATAAAGTAAGTAAAAATCACAATACTCACACTTATCATTCAACCATACAATAAAATTAAAAAAGGTATTCAACTCTATGTTGAATACCTTTAATTCAAGAAGTAAAACGATTAGTTAGCTTAAATGCCTCTATAAGTACTGCCCTGTTCTATCTAAACCACCATAGTTATGGTGAGTAATACTCTTCATTTTTATTGATAATTCTATTACAGCACTCATTTTATCAGGCATAGAAAAAGAAGCCATTTGCTCGCTAATGGCTTGCTGATTACTAGCTTGGACTAATGGCTTCAATCTAGCTTCTTTATATTCGCTATTTATTTGATTTGTTAGTTCCATAACTCTAGTTAACGCTTTTTGTATTTTAATACTCTGATTATTGAAACTAATAATGTTACCCTTTGCTGAATCAGATAGTTTATTTTTTGTTTTATGTGACACTATTGAAGTTAAATTAACCATACTTATTCTTTCATTCATCGTAGAATCATCTTCAGGATTTAGTTCTGAACCACCAATAATATTATCCGTTCTAATTTTAATTGTTTTATTCACTAGTTTGAGTGTTCTTTGGTATTTTACCTTACTAATTAAAATCTCTTTTAATTTACCTTTCATTTCTCTTACTAATGGTTCTGACGATACTCCATCATCTGTATACTTTCTTTCTTTCAACTCTGCAATTTCTTGTCTTAATGAGTCCTCTACGCTTTTTATTTTTTTTATTCGATTTTCTATTGATAGAAGTAATGACTCAACTTCTTTATGCTTTTCATTGTTATTAATATTAAAATTAGCATCCATATTTTTATACCTTTGGTGTGTTAATAAAATAAACCTGACATGTACAGAAAAAATGATACATGAGTAGATAATAAATAACTAATTTAGTATTTATATAATACAACAGACATAGACCTAATTTAATTATCATAACAATAATAAATAATTATCGAGTTAATTTTTTATTGTTATGATAATAAATATCACCGAATTAACTATCAGTGATATTTATTGTTAGCAATATGAATTTTATATATTTTCTAGCCGTGCGTAAGACGCCACCAGCCACTTAATTCCTTGGCCTTGAAAAGCAATTTGTAGGCGACAGTGTTCCCCACTTCCTTCGAGGTTAATAATCGTGCCTTCACCAAATTTAGGGTGCATGACACGCTGACCTAGAGCATAACCTGAATCATTTTGGCTAATCGGTGTACCAAGGCGCTGATGGCTAACTGGTCTTGAAACCTGCGCTCTCAAGCGAACTTCCTCAACACACTCTGTCGGCAACTCGCCAATAAAACGAGAAGGCCTGTGATAAACCTCTTTGCCATATAAACGGCGGCTTTCTGCATAAGTAATTGTGAGTTTTTCCATTGCACGGGTAATACCCACATAAGCAAGACGACGCTCTTCTTCAAGACGACCGCTTTCATCCATCGACATTTGACTTGGAAACATACCTTCTTCCATGCCCACAATGAATACAACTGGAAACTCTAGGCCTTTAGCTGAATGCAAAGTCATTAATTGAACAGCATCTTGGCTGACATCCGCCTGCCCATCTCCAGCTTCCAATGCCGCATGAGAAAGAAAAGCCTGCAATGGCATTAAGTCTTGGTCTTCGTCTTGATAGCTGAAATCACGGGTTGCATTGACTAACTCTTCCAAGTTTTCAATACGAGCCTGTGCCTTTTCACCTTTTTCTTGCTCATACATCGCACGCAAGCCTGAGTCATTGATCACTCTATCTGCCTGAACATGTAATGGCATATCTTGAGTTTCTTTGGCTAACGCATCGATTAATTCTAAGAAACGCTCAATTGCGGCCGCTGCACGACCTCCCAACACCTGCTCGCGAAGTAAGTACTCACAACTTTCCCATAATGTTAGTTGTTGATCCCGTGCAGTTTGGCGAACAGTATCTAATGTTCTATCTCCGATGCCACGGGTTGGTGTATTTACCACTCGTTCAAAGGAGGCATCATCATTACGATTTGCTATTAATCTTAAATAAGAAAGTGCATCTTTAATCTCTTGGCGCTCAAAGAAACGTTGCCCACCATAAATACGATATGGCATTGCACCTTGAATGAGCGCCTCTTCCAATACACGAGACTGGGCATTACTACGGTACAACATGGCGCAATCTTGTAAGGCTCCACCATTTTCATGCCATTGTTTGATGCGGCCAACCACATAACGCGCCTCATCTAACTCATTAAACGCACAGTAGAGGGATATTGGCTCGCCATCTCCGCCTTCCGTCCATAGATTTTTCCCTAAGCGGTCACTGTTATTCGCGATCAGTGCGTTCGCCGCTTTTAAGATATTATTCGTTGAACGGTAGTTTTGCTCTAGACGGATAGTTTCTGCGCCAGGAAAATCATTGAGAAAGCGCTGGATATTTTCGACTTGTGCACCACGCCAGCCATAGATTGACTGGTCGTCATCACCAACAATCATGACTTTGCCTGTATCTCCAGCAAGTACACGGATCCATGCGTATTGGATATTGTTGGTATCTTGAAATTCATCGACAAGAATATTGGTAAAGCGCTCACGATAATGCTGCAATACGTGAGGTTTGTTTAACCACAATTCATGGGCTCGTAATAATAGCTCAGCAAAATCCACCAGCCCGGCTCTATCACAAGCTTCTTGGTAAGCTTGGTATACCTTTAACCATGTGGCTTCAACTGGGTTACCATAGGCTTCAATGTGCTGAGGTCGCAGACCTTCATCTTTTTTGCCGTTGATGTACCACATCCCCTGACGTGGCGGCCATTGTTTTTCATCTAAATTCATCGCCTTAAGTAAACGACGAATTAAACGGTATTGGTCATCACTATCTAGAATTTGGAAGTCTTGTGGTAAATTGGCGTCCATATAATGTTGGCGCAATAAACGATGCGCTAAGCCATGGAATGTCCCTATCCACATACCGCCTTCACTAGTACCAATCAATTGATTGATTCTATGGCGCATTTCTGCCGCTGCTTTGTTCGTGAACGTCACTGCCATAATTGAAAATGGAGAAGCATTTTCCACAGACATCAGCCATGCGATTCGATGCACTAGTACCCGAGTTTTACCACTACCAGCCCCCGCAAGGACAAGTAAATTGGTACGCGGTGCGGCAACCGCTTCGCGCTGTTTGTCATTAAGGCCTTCAAGCAGATAAGAGACGTCCATAGTTACCATCAAAGCAAAACAGTGGCTAACACCACTGTGAGGTTGTTGACAATGGCGAATGCCACTGTTTTTTTATACAGTAAATGATTATACCAATGATAAGAGAGAATCCAACCGCGAAATTTCCACGTGTGGCAATAAACGTACCTCTTTCTCTTCCATCAGTGTTTTTTGATTTGTGTTGATCCAGCAAGCTTGCATGCCACTGTTAATTGCACCTTCAACATCCGTTAGCAAGTTGTCGCCAACATGAAGAATAAATTGTGGCTCAATCTCAAGCCGCTTCGCAGCTAAACGATACATATCACAAAATGGCTTAGAGCGGCCATCTGGCCCCGCTTTCAAGACAAACTGAAAATACTGGCCTAACCCACACGCTTCCGGTTCTGCATTTCCATTAGTAATCGCCACCAGCGGAACTTTTTCTGCCAGCTGGCACAGTGTTTCATGGGTAGATTTTGGGACATCAATTCTATTTCGCCAATAAGTGAAATGCGCCATGATGTCATCCGCTCCTTTTTGTGCGGCTTCTTTTGAGTAGCCATAATGGCAAAACATCATTTTGGAAGAAAGCCAACGCCAGCGTGATATATCATGATAGATATCAGGCTCTTGCTCTTCGACAAGGCGACGAAATGCATAAAGGTCTTCATTACTAAAATGATTAAAACGCGGATCATATTCACGGACAAAACGTAAAACTTCTTCTTCCGTTTTATCAATAACGGGATGGTTATCATAAAGCGTATCATCCAAATCAAACGTGATCGCCAGAATGGGTGATAACGGACGGTAAAAATGCATTAAGGTTTCTCCCTCTTTGCTCTTGGATGAGCCACATCATAAACGTTTGCTAAGTGCTGAAAATCAAGGTGCGTATAGATTTGTGTTGTCGATAAATTTGCATGCCCAAGAAGTTCTTGCACCCCACGTAAATTCCCACTTGATTCAAGGATATGTGTCGCAAAAGAGTGGCGTAATTTATGCGGGTTAATGTGGCTATTAACCCCTTGTTTTATACCCCATTGCTCAAAACGTTTCTGTACGTTCCGATTCGAAATACGTTTACCACTTTGGGTTGAAATAAAAACAGCGTCATCTTCTGGCTCATAGAGCTCTCGCATCTCAAGCCAACGTTGTAACCAACTCACCGCTGTTTTCCCCATTGGCACTCTGCGCTCTTTACTTCCTTTCCCCATAACCCACACTTCACCCGTATTTAAATCAAGATGGCGAACATCCAGCCCAACTAGCTCAGATAAACGTAACCCTGCGCCATACATCACTTCAAGCATCGTTCGGTCACGTACGACAAGCGGGTCACCACTCTCCATATTCAAAAGTTGGGAGACTTCATCCACATCCATATTTTTAGGAAGACGCTTTTTGGATTTAGGGGCATGAATGGCTTTTGCGGGATTTGCGGGTAATTCCCCTTGGTGCACCATCCAATCAAAAAAACTGCGCAGTGATGATAACCGCAATGCCATACTTGCGGCTTGTAAGCCCGATTTACGACTTTTAGCGGCAACGTTGCGCACAATCGTTGCATCAACTTTTTGCCATTCGTGGATATTTAGTGAGACTAACATTTCCACAATTACACTCAATTGGCGACGATAATTAGTTATCGTGACAGGGCTTAGCCGACGTTCAACACGCAGATAATACAGAAAGGCCTCAATTTGGGTCATCAGCCCTTCAGGCTGATTTTTTATAGGCGTTCTATCCATTGGCATAATAACCTCGGTAGAATTTGAGCGACTTTCTCCAACATGACCGTTCCCATACCATGTTGATAATGTTCACGATCCCGACTAGTAAAGATGACCATACCGGATTCACCATGCTGACCAAACAGTGAAATAGCAACTGAGCCGACATTTAATGCATCAGGTAAAAGTAATTGGATTTCAGGGCCATTCAACCGACCGAGGTAGTTACGTTTATCGCCAAATCGTTGAATTCTCACGGGTTCAAATACACGACGCGAAATAACTAATTGATGTGCATCCAAAGGGGCAGACAAATGCCAGCTGTCACTAAACAAACGCACCTGAGCACCGGATAAACCCAGTTTTTTTGCCCAACGATTTAGCGCTAGCAGCATTTGCTGTAAACTTTCTGCTGATGACATTTCAATCACCAACACTAGTAATTCATCAAAAAGCTCTACATTTTCATGAGCTTGCTCAACCATAAAACGAATATCTTGTTCGAGCTCTTTGATTTTCAACCGTTGACGACTCATCACTAACTCAGGTAATGAAATAGCTTCCCGCACGACATGGGGTACTTTTAGTTGTTCCAACAGTTGCGCATTACGAAGAAAAAAATAGGGGTTTTCCGTTAAGTAGCGCACGACATCAAGCTCATCAATTTGATGAGTCAATTCCTGTGCTTTTTTGGTTTTATCCATTTTTCCCTCTTCGGCTATTCAAAATTATAGTTGAATGACTCCATCATAAACATGTGTTGCAGGGCCTGTCATGTAAAGTGGCGAACCAGGGCCTTCCCAGGAAATATCTAATGAGCCTCCCGGTAAATCGACTTTGACCCGCTTCGCCAGTAGCCCTTGACTAATTCCAACCGCGACAGCCGCACATGCTCCACTACCACAAGCTTGAGTTTCCCCAGCCCCACGTTCATAAACGCGCAAGCGGATGTGGTCAGCACTGATAATTTCCATAAAGCCAATATTGGCACGTTCTGGAAAGCGCTCATGATTTTCTAAAGCAGGGCCTAAAACCTCAACTTCTGCCGTATGAATACTTTCAACTTGAATGACACAATGCGGGTTACCCATTGAGACCACTCCACACAACACTGTACGTTCTTGTGCTCGAATAATATAGGTCTTTTCTTCTTTAACTGCGCGAAATGGCACTCTCTGTGGTTCAAAATCAGGCACGCCCATATTAACGCAGACATCATCATTCTCATTTATAGTTAACGTCATACGGCCAGATTGAGTACTGACTTTGATTTTTTGCTTATTCGTTAAACCTTTAAGCCTGACAAAACGAGCAAAACAACGCGCACCATTGCCACATTGTGCAACTTCACTACCATCTGCATTAAAAATACGATAATGGAAGTCAAGGTCAGGGTCATAAGGTGCTTCAACCAATAGTAGTTGATCGAACCCAACACCTGTGTGTCTATCCGCTAACCGACAAATCAATTCAGGCGAAAAATATACATTTTGTGTAACGCCATCGACAACCATGAAGTCATTGCCTAAGCCATGCATTTTAGAAAATTGCATTTCACGCTCCATAGAGGTGGCTTACTGATTATTTGTTGTTTGAGCAGGCTCTTTGGCAGTACTGTCTTGTGCGGTAGGTTGCACATCAGATGCCTTAGCCGGTGCTGCAGTTTCTTCCGGCGGAAAATACAACGGGCCTTTTAAGCCACAGCCAGAAAGGGTAAATAAAACAACTAGTGCACTAAGCCCAATTAAACTTTTTTTCATTCTTTTTCGCCCGTATTACTCACTTTTGACATCTGATAATTTACACAATAACAGGAGTGGCCTTGCAAATCACGCCTGTTTATCTAGCATGCTGATATTATATACTTTAGGCTAAATTTAGTCTGAAGTTTTTAGTGGGCATGCTTAGATTGACCCCAATGCAAATTCCCTCCTATAATTTCAGCTAACAATAATAATTTCAATTAACCCATTGTGAGCAAACAGGAAATTAATCGTGAATGACAGCGAATTTCATCAGCTAGCAGAAACGCTACTGAGCACCATCGAAGAGCATTTAGATAATTATGAGGGTGATGCCGATATTGATTGTGAAATCAATGGGGGTGTGATGACTCTTAGCTTTGAAGATGGCAGTAAAATTATTATCAACAAGCAAGAAGCATTCCACCAAATATGGCTAGCGACTAAACAGGGTGGGTACCATTATGATTATCAACAAGGTAATTGGGTTTGTGACCGCTCTGGACATGAATTTAAAACTAAATTAGCTGAGGCAATTGCCTTTCAAAGCCAAGAGCCCTTTTCATTTTAAGCATTACAAGTTTCGAAGGTGGGCAGCACGCTATACTGCCTGCCATTAATATCAATAATAGTGCGCTTGTGGGTGCGGTGATTGGTTCGAGTGCATTTCATACCCAACGTCATCATCTTCTTCCGCTGTGAATGGCCATGTTGCCCCGGAAAATGCAACAACTTGATTTTTACCATCTTGATTAATGATTTGGTAAAATTGCGGTAAATTGAAATTGATAAAGTTTGCGCCATAGGTAAACCGGTCATGGGAAGAAGAATAGAATTTACTCACGTCACGTACAAGATCTTCTTTCGACCCCTCACAGTGAGAATAAATTTCAACCCGATTCGCCTCATCTAAAACATAAATATTAAAACCGGTATTATCTGGCGTATTTTCAAAGAAAAACTGTACGATCCCTTCACTCGCATAGCCATCAACAACTGCAGGTAAATGGTTATCACTCTTAGCCTGAAGTTTAACGGGCCAGCCATGTAGTTTGTTATGGGAGATAGCCCCGTAGAACTCAACCGCATTCTCAAGTTTTTGTACCGATACGTTCAGACGCTCAAAGAATAAACCCCAAGTCTGCCCCGCGATACGCAATGCTTTAAAACGCCCTGGGTCATTTCGGTTGCTTGACAAACGCAATTCAACACACTCAGATACCAACTGTTGTACACGAGTACGAATCAACCCACGTAAGTGCTCACTATAACAAAACACCTCAACCGCTTCAGGAGGCGATGCATCTTGATGCATTTTCCCTAAAATGGTTTTAAGTGCTTCTAACATGCACTGTTCTCCGCTGAAATGTAGCGTTCTTACCTCATTCCACGAATTACGATACAACAAGTCAATACTACCAATCAGGCACTGTTGTGATTCCCCAAAACTGAAAATATCCAGTTTTCTAAAATCAACATGAACGACTTGCTCAGAATATACCTGTGTTGGGTCTTTTTCTAAGTTAACAATGATTGCAAGATGGCGAATTTCACATGGACTATAAAGCGCTTTTGGCGTTGGGGCGGGTAATCTGATAGGGAAATGACTTGAAACATCGTGCATCAATTCAAGCAGTTTTCGTTCATCACACTGGGATTTCCCATTATGCATGTAAACCTGAGTAGTCTCAGTTAAAAGGCCATTAAAATACGCCCATGCCACTAATTTATTTAAATAGCGGTTATATTCAAGAGGTTGATGACCAATAATGGCATCAATATTTGGCGCTTGGTTATACAAATACCAACCACTACGGTTAGCTCGCCCCTCTGGCACATAAATAAAGGTTAAATGCGCTTCGCTCAAATCAGGTGAGATTTGTGGATTAACTAACGTCACCTTACCCGGGAGAGCCTCGAAAGCCGCATATAATTTACGGGTTAATACCCCAATATCTTGTGGGCTCGCACTAACACTTAAATTATTTCTACGGGCAAAGCGAATGAGGTTACGATAGCTTTGCATCATCGTATCAAGTAACTCGTTATGTGCCTCACGGACACGCTCAATTTTCCATTGATTGCGTGTATCGAGTATCGACAAACGCTCTGATCCCCATCCCCATGATTCAACCAATTGAGACAACACATCACGGCGCCAACCTGCACAAGTATTACCCTCTTCTTCAGACAGTTTTTCGCATACTTTTAGGTAGAAACAACGACGGATAAGGTCAAGACGGGTTAAATCATTAATTTCAGTCAGGTAACGTGTCACACGCTCTAACATTAAGCAGTATGAGTCCAAGCCATAACACACAATTTCGCCTGCATGTAAATGACGTTTAAACTCCATGGCTAATAATTTACCGTTAGGGTAATCCCATGAATAGGATTCCAGTAAAATACTCTTCAATACCGCTTTATAAGGGGAATCAACACTTTTATACAACTGCCATAGGCTTGCACCGAAATATTCCGCGGCAGAAAGCTCACTTAACCCGCCTAAATCAAGCCATTCGTTCGGTGTTAGCACTCCTTGTGCATATAACCCCATAACATATTCATCGTAATGCTGTTCTTCTTCAACTGGCACCATGGTCCACAGCAAACGTTTACCCGCCATACGTACAGCGGTTCGATAAAATTCATCTAACAATAGGATGTGTTGCGTTGAACCACAGTTTTCCCCACCAATATGCCCACTGGCATGATGACGAAAACGATTTTCATCGATTAAAAACACAGTGACATCAATCCCTAAAGATGCTGCCCACTGTTCAATTAAGGTGCATTTTTTTTGCAAAAAACGTTTTTCTTCGTGGTCCAACCAAGAAGGATGACAAACCCAAACGTCGATATCTGAACACTGGCTTTGCCCAACAGATGAAGTGCTACCCATCGAATAAATGCCTGTAATCGGTAATTCACCGTTCGCTTCAGTTTCAATCGTGGGCAAAAAACGTTCAAAAGGTGCCAACCATTTTTTTTGCTCTGTATCAGGAGAGAAAAAGCACACACCATGAGGGACATTACCTTCAATAAAACCAGGCATCATGGGATGATGATAATGAAACAAGACAGGCAGCAAGCTATAAACCTTCGAGAAGGTTTCACTCATAGAAGCTGTTGCACGTTCTAACCGTAATTGGTTTATTGCATCCAGTCTTTGTTTTAAGGTTTCAATATAGAGATACAAAGGTTACGCCTGATTGAATGAAAGTAATACAAACCTGAGAATTTCCCAGCACCCAACAGATAGAGATAGATTTAAAATAATTTTCAAATGGATTGTCGGAAACGTGATCAATTTAACACCTTGCATCAAAAGGGTAAAGTAGATCACATAATTTTACGCGCTTATTTTTGATACAAAATGCTTTTCAACATATTGTATAAAAAGGCTTTTTATTTTTTAATCTGTAAAATATCCCTTGTTTTTCAATGGAATAATTTCTTTTTACTCTGTTGTTTAGTAAAACAGCAAAACCGAACGATATTAAGTACAATACGCACAGCGTCTGTGCTTACACGCTTCAACACGAATTAATAGAAAACACAGATTGTTCCACACAAAAAATAGCACGATAAGCTAAAAAAATTGCTTAATAGCTATTCTAGGTCATCTCATTTTGAATCACTTTCTTGCATCATGGTAGAAAAAGTAAATCGGCTATAAACAATTCAGAGCACGGTTTTGCACCCAGCTGGAAAAAATATCCTTAACATGTTAAAACTAATGTCAATTGTATGGTTAATCTGCGGCATTCTTCGCCAGAGAAAACAGTAAAATGACATCAACAAATATCGTGCGTATTGCAACGCGCAAAAGCCCTTTAGCCCTATGGCAAGCGCACTTTGTCAAAGACAAATTAGAACAGCTTCACCCGGGCTTGCAGGTTGAATTAGTGCCTATGGTGACAAAAGGCGACATTATCCTTGATACCCCTCTTGCTAAAGTTGGCGGAAAAGGGTTATTCGTCAAAGAATTAGAACTTGCCTTGTTGGAAGGACGCGCAGACATTGCCGTTCACTCGATGAAAGATGTCCCTGTTGAATTTCCTGAAGGCTTAGGATTAGTCACGATTTGTGAACGTGAAGACCCGCGAGATGCCTTTGTCTCAAACCACTACGACAACCTTGATGCATTGCCAAAAGGCAGTATCGTCGGGACATCGAGTTTACGTCGTCAATGCCAATTAAGGGAACTCCGCCCTGATTTAGTCATTCGCGACTTACGTGGCAACGTAGGTACACGCCTATCAAAATTAGATAGCGGTGAATATGACGCCATTATTTTAGCCGTTGCTGGGTTAAAACGCTTGGGGTTAGACACTCGAATTAAAACTGCTCTTGCTCCTGAGCAATGCTTACCTGCAGTTGGCCAAGGTGCTGTTGGTATCGAATGCCGTTTAAATGATAGTAAAACCCGCGAATTACTCGCGAAACTCAATAATGACTCAACATCAACCTGTGTTCTGGCTGAACGTGCGATGAATATGCGCCTTGAAGGCGGTTGCCAAGTTCCGATTGGCAGTTACGCTATTTGGCAAGATGACAAAATATGGCTACGAGCCTTGGTGGGAGCGCCAGACGGTAGTGTAATTATTCGTGGCGAACGACTCGTTTCTCCGAGTGAAGCTAATCAAGCGGGTGTATCATTGGCTGAAGAATTACTTGAGCGTGGTGCAAGGGAAATTCTGGCGGATGTTTACCAAGGAAACCCGCCTGCATGAAGGTGCTTGTCACTCGCCCTGAACCAGCAGGTTCGGAGCTGATCACAGCAATCACCGCTAAAGGGGGAGAAGCCTTCGCTTCCCCTTTAATTCGCATTGGACCCGGTGCTGAATTAAATACCCTTATACCTCAACTTGATAGCCTTACTGCGAATGATTTAGTCTTTCTTTTATCTAAAAATGCAGTCGAATATGCAAATTTAACGCTTGAACAAATGGTGCGTAGCTGGTCAGATAAGTTATCTTACTATGGAATTGGCCGCTCTACAGGGCAGTATTTTCAACAAGTAACAGGAAAAAACATCAGTTGGGCTGAACAAGGTGAAACCAGTGAAATACTACTGACACACCCTGAACTTCAATTTCTCGAAGGGAAAAACGCTCTATTATTACGAGGAAATGGCGGACGAGAGCTTCTCGCATCAACATTAAGGGCTAGGGGCGCAAAAGTCAGCTATTGTGAATGTTATACAAGGCATCCTGTTTACTATGAGAGAGCCCTGTTCAATCAGCAATGGTTTCAAACGGGTATTACAGATGTTGTGATCACGAGTGGTCAAATGCTAGCCTTGTTAGATGAATTAATCACTGAAGAATACCAAACTTGGTGGTTTTCCCGCCGCCTACTTGTCGTCAGTGAACGGATTGCAGACCAAGCCCGCAGAGGCGGATGGCAAAAGGTCTGTGTAGCTAATAGCGCAGATAATAATGCTTTATTAGAAGCATTAATTTCAATCGATATGGGATGCTAATTTATGACGGAACACGATAAAACAACCGAGACGGTTACCCCAGAAGCTGGCGCAGAACAACAGCGCCCAAAAACTAAACCTTCTTCGGAACAAAAACGTTCTGGTCTGATAGGCGGTGTAATTGCTATTGCTATTATCATCGCTATTGGTGGCGGATTATACTATTTTACCCAACAAAGCACTGCCACTTTAGTAAATGAAAACAATGAATTAAAACAAAAATTAAGTGATTTAATCGAACAACAAAATTCAGACAGGCAACGGTTAAACGCATTAGTTGCGGCTAATGCTGAAATAAAAAGCCATTCTCGTGAATATGAAGAGAATCTCAACCGTCGCATGCAAGAGCTGCAAGCACATGTCACAGCATTATCCAGCGCTGATGTTAAAAGTTGGCTCCTCGCACAAGCTGATTTTATGGTTAAAATGGCAGGAAGAAAGCTGTGGAATGATCGCGACCCTGTGACCGCAGCAGTTCTGTTAAAAAGTGCTGACTCAAGCTTAGCCGAAATGAATGACCCGAGCCTACTCGACATTCGTAAATCAATTAACAGTGATATGGCTAAATTAGCCGCAATCAACCAAGTTGACTATGACGGCATTATTTTACGTTTAAACCAGCTCAGTAATGAAGTGGACAACTTACGTTTAGCGGATTTAAACAGTGGAGATGCGAAAGTTGAAGATAACGCGGACGTCAGCGAGGATATTTCGGATTGGAAACAAAATTTGGCTCGTAGCTGGAAAAGTTTCGCGAATGACTTCGTCACCGTACGCGCTCGTGATGGATCAGAAGCGCCACTTCTGGCTCCAAACCAAGATATTTATCTACGTGAAAATATTCGCTCTCAACTATTAATTGCAGCACAAGCTGTGCCACGTTATCAAGAAGCCACATACAAACAGTCATTAGAACAAGCTTCGACCTGGGTGAGAGCCTATTTTGATACTGAAGCGCCTGAAACTAAAGCCTTTCTATCAACCATTGATGACCTAATCAATCAGCCGATTGATATTGATATGCCTGATACTTTAGAAAGCCAAGAAAAGCTAGAAAAAATCATGCAAACACGGGTTCGTAGCTTACTTTCTCAGTCGTCAGACAACACAAAAATTAACGATGGTGCTGTTGATGCCGCAGCGGATACGACTGAAGTGCCAACAGAAACGGCGACAGATACCGCAGTTCCCGCCACGGATACGCAAAAAGCAGAGTCCGCTGACAATCCGCACCCTATTGAATCAGCAAAGCCTGCTGGTAATAGGGGGTAATTATGATAAAAGTCTTGATCCTATTTATAGTGCTTATTGCAGGGATAATCTTAGGCCCATTATTAGCGGGTCACCAAGGTTATGTTTTTATCCGTACAGATAATTATGACATCACGACCAGTGTAACTAGCCTCGTTTTGGGCTTTATTTTGCTCCAGTTTGTGCTGTTATTCCTTGGTTGGTGCTACCGCCGCTTTATCAGCACGACATCACGTACCCGAGGTTGGGTAAGTGGTCGTAAATACCACAAAGCACATACCCAAACACAAAAAGCGCTGCTAAAATTAGCAGAAGGTGATTTCGAGCAAGTTGAAAAATTAATGAGCAAACATGCTGATTTCTCTCAACAGCCGGTTATTAACTATCTAATGGCTGCCGAAGCTGCTCAACAGCGTGGTGATGAGTACCGCACTCATCAATACTTGGATAGAGCCGCTGAAGCCGCGGGGAGTGACCAACTTCCCGTTGATATCAGCCGTGTCCGTATCCAATTAGCGGAAGGAGAAGTCCATGCTGCCCGTAATGGCATTGATAAACTTCTCGACAAAGCGCCAAGGCACCCTGAGGTGCTGCGCCTAGCAGAACAAGCTTACTTACGCTCAGGCGCCTATCAGTCGCTGATTGAATTACTTCCTGTCATGGCTAAAGTACAGTTACACAATGAAGATGAGCTCGATGCATTGAAATTAAAGGCTTACAAAGGGTTGATGAACCAATATATGGCTGAAGGAGGTAGTGATGGGCTAAAAGCTTGGTGGAAAGCACAACCTCGCCGAGTTCGTCATGAAACCGCATTGCAAGCTTTCTTAGCAGAGCATTTGATTGAATGTGGCGATACTGCAAGTGCAGAAAAAATGATTATTGACGGTTTAAAACAGCAATATGATGAGCGTTTGATCCTGTTGGTGCCAAAACTGAATAGCGAACGCCCTGAAGTTATAGAAAAAACCCTTTTGCATCTACAGAAGCAAAACGGAGCCACCCCGTTGCTTAACAGTACATTAGGCGTTTTATCGCTACAGCATGCCCAATGGGACAAAGCTGAAAGCTACTTTAAAGCCGCTTTAGCACAACGTTTTGATGTGCAAGATGCATCATGGTTAGCCGATGCTTTTGACAGACAACATAAACCTAACGAAGCAGCAAAAATTCGTCAAGACGCATTAAACCATTCATTAAAACAAGAACGGAAATAATATTCTTGTTTGGCCTCATCTAAAAACTCCACTCATTTGGGTGGAGTTTTTTTATTCATAAACTTAATGGCGACTAATCTGACCTTCCCCAATAAAAACGTAAAAACAATTTAAATACATCGCGTTAACCGTATTAAATCATCATAAAAGGAAAATATGAGGTTTATAATTGGCAACATTACAGGTAAATAATTCAATGTTTAATCAATAATCATTATTAAGGATAAGGAAAACACACTTCGCTATGTTATAAAATAAACACATAGTGTATAAAGCTTTATATACATCTTTGCTTTGAATGAATTAGGGATATCGATATGAATGTAATTAAAACTATTTGGCGCTGGATTATTGCAACCCCAAACCGTTTACAAATATTCTTTGATCTTCTGCTGTTAGTATTATCACCTTTTGTTTTTATTATGATTATTGGTTTTAATACCGAAGATCTTAGTAAAGACATTTTCATTATTACATTCATTATCCTCTGCTATACCTATATTACTCGCTGGTTCAGTAAATGGTTTAGTAAAGGTAGAAGCTAATACCTATCTTATTTTCGGCCTCTTAGTCATTTTCTAGGGGGCTCAGTGTTTTGTATAGACAAAAAAAACACCTGCACAAGGCAGGTGTAAAATACAATCAGGTCTACAGACGGATGGTGCCTCACTCAACGTTTCGCCCGTTCGTTGATGGTAAGAGGATGAGCTCTTGATCATCTAAGGTGGACAATAGGCACCGATAATCGGCTTTGCGTCATCTCTGGGTTTATGAAGCTTCGCTATCATAAGAAGTGAGATGAGCATCTACATATATAATAATGCACAATACGTGCCAACTTTTTTAAAACGGTATTTTTTAAGCTCACTCTTTTGGTTTCTTTCCCATCCCTCGGTTTTACACAACTATTTTTCTTCTTGGAAGTGAACCGCTCTACCTTTAAAGAATTCACTAATATGTTGCCCGAAACTTACCACTCTATTTTGTCGCAGTTTAGAGACATCATAAAACAGTTATTTATATTTCCTTATAAATCAATAGGTAAAGTGTCACCTTTTGACGACATCAATATGATGGATTGTATCTATTTTACGACACAAGCAAGTTAAGCGGCTAAATTACAAATAAAAACAAGCGATTAACCCATACCCTGTCATTCGTTGAAGAAACTCCACCGAGTATACTCTAAGCAAGTCAAGTTGTGACTAAGTGGCAAGTGAAGATATCCCGATGAGCACGCATAAGTATGTGATTCGGGTAGATGAACGTAGCCAATAACGCTACGGTTTGAAGAGTGCGAGTATAGAGAATAAAAAGCAAAAAACCCGTCGATTAAGACGGGTTTCTTTAAATTGGTCGGCGAGAGAGGATTCGAACCTCCGACCCACTGGTCCCAAACCAGTTGCGCTACCAAGCTGCGCTACTCGCCGAAATTTTTGTAGTACTTATTAATAGTGAATAGTACTATTACATTTCTTCGTGGTGCGAAAGGGGGGACTTGAACCCCCACGTCCATAGGACACTAACACCTGAAGCTAGCGCGTCTACCAATTCCGCCACCCTCGCAATGTCACAAAAAAATGGGGTGGCTAATGGGACTCGAACCCACGACAACTGGAATCACAATCCAGGGCTCTACCAACTGAGCTATAGCCACCATAACTTCACTTTTTTCAAAGCGTTGCTATATTACTACATACAACGTCATTTTGCCAACCGTAGCGAAGCGCTAAAACTGGTGCGCCCGACAGGATTCGAACCTGAGACCTCTGCCTCCGGAGGGCAGCGCTCTATCCAGCTGAGCTACGGGCGCTTAACGCCGTTGCGGGAGAGGATAGTACGGATTTATCCTCCCGCTGTCTAGTCCTTTTTGAAATAAAAATATCGATTGCTTGCCTTTTATCCATTTCGTTGAGAAAGAGAGCATATTTACCCTCTTTTTCGCTGTGCACCTAATAAAAATCTATCAAAACCCCGCCGTTAAACTTTTCCGTTACGGTTATTGAACAGTCGAATGATGAAATAAAGGAGAGAAACACCCCCTAAGAAGATGGCTCCAACGATTAAAGATAAGCGAGTATCTGGATTAATCGCCATTCCAATCAATACGCAAGCTAAAAAAAGCAAGGTCGCATAGTTAACCCATGGAAAAAGAATCGATTTGAAAGGGTGCCCTACAAGTTTTTCTTTGTTTTGTTGACGAAAACGGATTTGGCTAGTCAATAACACCAGCCAAGGCACCATTCCTGGTAACACACTCGCACTATAGACATAAACAAAGACTTTCTCTGGATTCGGTATGATGTAGTTCAAGCTTGATCCGGCGACTAAGCATAGGATAGTAAAGCCCACGCAACGTGCCGGTACGCCATTTTTTGTTAATTTCAATAATGAGCGAGGCAATTGCTTATTTTGCGCTAAGGCGTACAGCATGCGCCCGCCACTATACATGCCACTATTGCAACCAGATAACGCCGCAGTTAACACCACAAAGTTAATTACCGCCGCTGCGGACACAATTCCCACTTTCGCAAAGGTAAGGACAAACGGGCTACCTTGTGAGCCCACTTCCGTCCACGGAAATAGTGTCACTACAATAAAAATGGCGCCTACATAAAAAATTAATATACGCCACAAAATATTATTGATCGCTTTTTTTAACGTGACTTGCGGATTTTTCGCTTCACCCGCAGTGATCCCAACCAGCTCAACCCCTTGATAAGAGGCCACAACGATACACAAAGCAAATAAGAAGCCTTTCCAGCCCCCGGCAAAGAAGCCACCATGTTCAGTGAGATTCGCAAGCCCAATCGGCTCAAAATTATTACCCAGACCAAAAAAAATCAGCCCTAGGCCAATTAAAATCATCACCACAATCGTGGTGACTTTGATCATGGCAAACCAAAACTCAAGCTCTCCATACAACCGTACAGCGGCTAAGTTAGCTAATGCCACTAATACCACTGCGATAATGGCAAAAATCCATTGAGGCACATCCGGGAACCAATATTCGGCATATACACCAATGGCAGTGATCTCTGAAATACCGACAGCCACCCACATAAACCAGTAGCCCCAAGCAGTCAGGCACCCCCAAAACGGACTTAAGTATTTATACCCAAATGAAGCAAAAGAACCCGTCACAGGCTCAAGAAATAGCATTTCCCCCATTGAACGCATAATGAAGAAAACAAAAATCCCGGCGATGATATATGCCAGTAAAACCGAAGGCCCCGCCCATTTCAGCGTACTGGCCGACCCCATAAATAAACCAACGCCAATGGTTCCCCCGAGCGCGATAAGCTCGATATGGCGCGCTTCTAACCCACGTTGAAGCCCCTGCTGTGGATTTCCCATACATACCCCTGTCAAAATTAGATAATTAAAATGCAGTTTTAATTGAAACCCAGTTAGTAATAATCACTGCAATTATTCGAAAAGTATCAATTAGGCGATTAAAAAAATGCCATAGCCGCAAGATTGAGCACAAACTGATGCGAACATACTTATTTTTGAGGGATTATAGAAATATTTGAAGGAAGAGACCAGCTATTCGGAAGCGTGCGAACTGTAAGTAAGCCCGTTAAGCCTACTTACAGTGAGTTAAACTTATTGAAAATAACAATATAAATCAAACCACTACAAAAACTACAGCTTGCCACCGTAATAGTAGCCTAAAAATTTCAGTAATTTAAACTGACGAGTAATACGGGAAGGTTGAGATAATAAGCGATATAACCATTCTAGCCCTAAGTTTTGCCACACTTTCGGGGCGCGTTTAACATGCCCTGTAAACACATCATAAGTCCCACCAACGCCCATATATAACGCATCCGGATACACACTTCGGCAATCCCGCATAAAAATTTCTTGTTTCGGCGAACCCATCGCAACGGTAACAATTTTAGCGCCACTTGCGTGGATGCGTTCGAACAAAGCATTTCGGTCTTCCGCGGTAAAATAGCCGTTTTGCGAACCAACAATGTTCACATTCCACTGCGAGCGTAGTTTGCTTTCAGTTTGTTCTAGAATCTCGGGTTTGCCACCCACTAAGAAAACCGGCGTGCCTTCTTTACCGGCCCTTTCCATTAGCCCTTCCCATAAATCAGCACCAGCGACACGAGAAACTTCAGCTTGTGGGTATTTACGACGGATAGCACGGACAATACTAATTCCGTCAGCATATAAATATTCAGCTTGGCCTAGTAATGTATTTAAAGCCGTATCTTGTTCAGCGATCATCACTTTTTCTGCATTAATCGCAACGAGTGTTCCCGTTTTTGTTTCTCCACCAGCAAATAAATAGTCTAAGAAATGGGCCATATTTTTAAAGCCCCAAATATTATGACCACGAATACTATATTGTGGGATAGATGACTGTGTAACAGATGAAGACTGAGTTGATGACGATTCCATGATACTCCTTTAGCGGCTTTCACGCTGTTGGCTTCTTAAAAAAGAAACTGTTTTTGTGCGAATAAGCCCTGCACTTTCAAATAACCAATACAGTAATTTTGCTAACACCAGACACAGTCCGAATATTAAGCAGAAGAAAACCACCCGTGAGACGAAAGAATCCACGCCTTCACGAGCCAAAACAATAATGTTGAAAATGGCGCCAAAACAAAATGCCTGCATAATGGCTGCCTTATAGCGATTTGGTTCTTTCAGGCTCATGCCATAGATCCAATCAAACCATTTGATGATAAGCCCCACAACTATGGCTCCAAGTGGTATAAAAATCACCCCGCCCATCACCACCAATGAACCAATCAGTGTTGGAGAAATTGCCAGCCCAGAATGGTTGTTCAGCACTTCCCACGTAAAATAATTGGCAGAGTTCAATACCGTATCTGGGCGCTCAGGCCAAACCCAAGAAGGAATGAAAACATAAAAGTCACGGATAATCGGAGCTAGGCCTTGAAAATCCATCTCATCATAATGGCTTAGTAGTAATGCTAAGTTTTCCCACGGGGAAAATGTGTCCCGCGTTAAATACAAGAAAGTGTAATATGCTTCGGCACCGCTGACATCTAACCCATAGCGTTTTAAGGCTAACCAGAACATCCCTACAATACTGGCGACCCCAGCGGCAGCTAGCATCCACAGCGTAATCCAACCTCTGACAATCCCAATAAATAAGAAGAGTGCGAAAGCAATGATGATGTTCGCTCTTGTTCCTCCGACAATAACATAGGTCAAGAAACCAAATGCGACGGTACTAACGAGGAAGAAAACCCAGCGTTTCTGTGTCGGTCGCAAGAAATAAACAATCAACATTGCCGGTATGAAGAAATAGAAAAAGCGTTTTAATGCCACACCAGAAACTTGGCTGGAGAAAATTTGGCTATAAGATTTTAACTTAAACAGCAAAAAACCGTTCTGCATGAAGAAGATACCGACTGTCACGACAGCAATCAGTATCAATAACAGACAGGTTAGATTCGTTTCCACTTTGTTCATGCTAAACAACGCTCGCCGCGGTGCGTCTGGTTGCCTAGAAAGCCGTGTTTTATAAGCAACATAATAAATTGCATAAAAACTGGTAGCCGCGAGTTGGGCATAAAGTAAGTAATCCGCCTTCACAACGGCAACATCAAATTGAAAAACTAAAGCGCAAGTTAATGGAAAACCAAAGTAAAACGTCAATAAATACAGCATTGAAAAGAAAATATTGAAGTTAAACCGAGCACGTAAAAACTCTTTGTATAACAAAGTACCAATAAAAATAATTGATATCAGATAGACCAGTGCTAAGCCGCCCAATTCCGTCAGCGTCATGCTCGCTCCTCCACGGCACTGAGAACGGCTTTCCAGCCCTCAGTAAAGTTGGGAGCAAAAAATTCAATCTGGTGTTTATCTAATAGGCTCATTTGTCGCTGAGCTTCATCCACTAGCGGTATCGTCAGGTTGTCACCATAGAAAAAGACTGGGACATTTTGAGCAGTTAAATCCTGCCAAAATGTATTTTGACGGCTAATGACAAATGGAATGCCAAACTGGATTAGCAAACAAACGGTGCCAACACCTTGCTGGCGATTAAAAATAAAATAGCCAAGGTCACAGGTTTTGAGCAAATTAAGGTACTCGCTAAATTCCATGCGCTCTTTCAGGATTTCCACTTGCCCTGAGGTAAACTCACTACTCGCAGCCTGTTCGACTTGTTGGATATAGCTTTGGTTATTGGCAGGATAGCCCATTGGGACAATAACCTTAACCTCATCACCAAATTGCTGTTTAATCGCACTCAGAGCCTCTACATGACGATTAGAACGATCACCTGAGTTACCCAACAAAATAGTCAACTGAGAGCCTTCACGCGCCTTAGGCTCGCTTATTGTCAATGCAGGGTCCATTCGTGTTGGGAAATACAACACTGTCGCAGGCACTTTAGGGTTCGACTGGTGGAAATAGCACAAATCCCCACGTGTTGCGCACACATGCCCTACTTTTTTCTGTGCTAGACGACGCAAAATATAGAATAACTTAAATTTTAGAGAGCTAGACTCTTCATAAAGGTCAGCTCCCCATATATGCCACCAAAACTGGTGGGATTTAATTTGCCCAAATAATAGCGCTAGCCAAATAGGGGCGTTAAATTGCCCATGAAAGAAAAATCGAGTACGGCGGTCTGCCTTAGCACGCTGTATAACACTATTAGCAATGGCCTGTTTATTCGCAAAAACATCTATTTTTAGCTGAGGATAAGCGTCAGCAAGCTGCGCATCATCGCTTACCACCATAAAATGCAGCTTTGATGACGGAGCCATTTCTTGGCAAATGACGTCATTAAAAAACGTCAGTACCGTCTGATTGTGATGTGGGAGATTCGATCCCAGTACATGTATTAAGGTTGTCATGCTCGCCTACGGTAAATCAAAAATACGCAACAACATAAAGTAAAATAGACAATATAAGTGGCCATATAAGCCTGAGTTGCGCCTACTGCACCATGTTCAGGGATAAGCCAATGCGCAAAGCCCGTTAATAATATAAATTGACTAACTTCAGTGAGGACATAAAAACGCAATGCAGCTTTGGCAATGACCAAATAGCCAAATACATACGCTCCCACTTTCAATACATCACCGACTAGCTGCCATGCAAACAGGTCTCTCATTCCAGTAAATTCTTTTGAGAACAGCAACCAAATCGCAAAATCACGTAGTAACCAAACCGTAAAACTCACTACGGCAACGGCAGGTAAAACGAATTTCAATGCTTTAACAATCTCTGCGGAAATTTCATTTTTATGCTGCAAACGCGATAACGTCGGCAATAAATACACTGAAAATGTCGCGGTAATAAACTGTAAATAGGCATCTGAAATGGTGGTCACACCGGTCCATAACCCCACTTCATCCCAACTATAGGTTTGGGCGAGCAGGTTTCGCATCATGATATAAGCGACTGGCAGTGTGACTGCGGTTAGCATCGCCATGACCGTAAATTTGCCTAAATTAGTCGCAATCGCCTTATCCCATGCCGGTTTCAATGACGATAATGCAAACTGCTTGCGTTTAATTATCATCCCAGCCGCAGGCAGCACTACTAGCGCAGGGACTAATGCTAACCCTGCTAGTGCACCTTCATACCCGCCAACTAGATAGCATAAATAATAGGCAATAACCCCAATTATGCTACCAAAAATAATAGCTAATGCATTACCTGACGCGTCTCGATAACCTTTTAAGATAGCTAAGAAATAGTTAGCGTAACCGATCCCCATTTGGATCAAGGCAACCATTTGAATAACAGAGCTATATTTCGCACTATCAAATAGCGCCTCACTAATAAGCGGGCTACAAAGTAAAAAAATAATCGCTAATAAGGTCGAAAACCCAAGGATAATCGTTGACGATGTCCCAAGAATTGCACGTAGCTTCTGTGGATCTTGATGATGTTCTGCCACATATTTTGTGACACCATTAAAAATCCCTGCGCCTGATAATACCCCTAGCACAGTAATTAATTGGCGGAAGTTGCCCGCCAGCCCCACACCGCTGGGGCCAAATGAGACTGCAAATAACTTAACAATTAACAGGCCTACCCCGATTTTAATCAGGGTAGACCCAGCAGTCCAAACCGATGCTTTAGCGAGAGACATTAGGCAAAGAACGCTTTGATTCGCTCAATGACTGTCTGCTGTTCGTCATCAGTCATGTTGTAGAACATCGGTAAACGCACTAAGCGGTCACTTTCTGATGTCGTGTATTTATCTTCACCATGGAAACGGCCAAACTCAATACCTGCAGGGCTAGTGTGCAATGCAACGTAGTGGAATACCGTCAAAATACCATGAGATTTCATGTAATCGTTGAATTCAGTACGCTCTTCGATATCTTTGAGCTTGATATAGAACATATGAGCATTATGTTTTAAGCCTTCCGGCACAGTTGCTAGGACTAAACGCCCTGCATCAACCAGTGGCTGCAACGCTTCATCATAACGTTTCCATAGCAGTAAACGGCGGTCATTAATTTTGTCCGCTTCTTCTAACTGTGCCCATAAGTAAGCCGCTTGTAGATCTGACAGCAAGTAACTTGAACCAATGTCACGCCATGTGTATTTATCGACTTGACCACGGAAAAATTGGCTACGGTTTGTCCCTTTTTCACGGATCACTTCAGCACGGCTAATCAGGTCTTTATCATTGATCAGTGTTGCTCCACCTTCACCACCTGAAGAGTAGTTTTTAGTTTCATGGAAGCTATAGCAGCCAATGTGACCGATAGTCCCCAGCGCTTTGCCTTTATACGTCGACATCACACCTTGTGCCGCATCTTCAATCACGAATAAATTGTGTTTTTTTGCGATAGCCATGATGGTGTCCATTTCGCAAGCAACACCTGCATAGTGGACAGGAACGATGGCACGTGTACGCTCAGTGATTGCAGCTTCAATTTTAGTTTCATCGATATTCATGGTATCCGGACGGATATCAACAAACACGATTTTAGCGCCACGTAATACGAATGCGTTAGAGGTTGATACAAAAGTAAAGCTTGGCATGATAATTTCATCACCTGGCTTAGTATCAATCAGGATCGCTGCCATTTCTAATGAGGCCGTACAAGATGGCGTTAACTGCACTTTTGGGCAATTAAATCGTTTTTCCATCCATTCTTCACAACGTTTCGTGAAGCCACCGTCACCACACAGTTTGCCACTTTCCATGGCTTGTCTCATATACTCTAATTCAGTACCTACAACGGGTGGTTTATTAAATGGAATCATGTTGTCCCCTGTATAACCAATAGGCGGTACTGGCAATTGCTGCACCGCTACGTGAATAAAGATTTAATGCCGCAACATTACTGATTTGCGTGGCCACATTTAACTGTCTTTTTTGGTGTTCCACACACCAATTAAATGCTGCTGACATCAACTTACGCCCCACACCTTGCCCTTTCGCTTCTGGCATTTTCGCTAATAGGCCAACCCGTGCCGTTTCTGCATCAAGGTGCCGCAAACTCACGAAGCCCAATACCGCACCAGACGCATCTTTAACCAGTAAACAAGTGTGGTCAAACGTACCCAGAACTGATTTTTCTATCCACAACGCATAAAACTGCCCGCTATCACCATCACGGTACCAAGGTGCTCTAAAGCGGCTTTTGCTAAAGACAGACTCAGCGGCTTGCCGCAACATAGGGATATCGTCCACTTGTGCAACAATAACGTGGTCTTCCGCTGTTAAACCAGCCTTTAAATAAGCATTTTCTGTGCCAATAGTAAGAGCGAAATCGATTTCACCTTCAACAAATGAAAACCCCATACCAGCTAAATCATCAATCAGCTGCGTTTCAGACGCTGCGACTTTTGCTTGCACGATATCGTATTCATCCATTTGATAAGCAAGGAGAGTTTCGAGGTTATCCCCTGTAAAATTCAACTTTGCTGTTGAGCGATGAAAAAATTCGCTCTCCCATGGCAAGCTCTCAATACTGGCGCGGACGGACACGTAATAAATCCTCTAAATATTGCCCATAACCTGTTTTTTTCAGCTGTTGCGCTGAAAAAGCGACTTGTTCGTCTGTCAACCAGCCGTTACGCCATGCGATTTCTTCTAAACAAGCAACTTTGAAGCCTTGGCGTTTTTCAACGGTTTGTACAAAAGTACCCGCCTCAATGAGGCTATCGTGAGTGCCTGTATCCAACCAAGCAAAGCCACGACCGAGCAATTCAACGTTTAATTCACCACGTTCTAAATACATTTGGTTAATTGACGTAATTTCTAATTCACCACGTTCAGAAGGTTTAACTTGTTTTGCAAATTCAACCACTTGCGAATCATAGAAATACAACCCTGTCACCGCCCAATTCGATTTAGGTTTAAGCGGTTTTTCTTCAATAGACAGTGCTTTAAAATTATCGTCAAACTCCACAACACCAAAACGCTCAGGGTCCATCACTTGGTAACCAAAAACGGTTGCGCCTTTTGTGCGTTCAGCGACAGATTTCAATTTTGGGCTAAATGAATGGCCGAAAAAGATATTATCGCCCAATACTAAACAGCACGAATCACCATTAATGAACTCTTCACCAATGATAAACGCTTGCGCAAGGCCGTCTGGTGATGGCTGCTCCGCATAGCTCAGCTCAATCCCAAACTCATGGCCATCCCCTAATAAACGCTTAAACATCGGCAAGTCGTCAGGGGTAGAGATAATTAAAATCTCACGAACTCCCGCTAACATCAAAACTGAAAGCGGGTAGTAAATCATCGGCTTATCGTAGATAGGCAATAACTGTTTAGAAATACCACGAGTAATAGGGTGCAAACGCGTCCCCGACCCTCCAGCTAATATAATACCTTTCATACTGTCACCTAATTTCCTAGACCTAAACGTTCGCCCGCATAGGAACCATCTTGTACGCGACGCCACCACGTTTCATTGTTCAAATACCACTGCACCGTTTTGCGAATACCTGATTCGAAGGTTTCTTGTGGTGTCCACCCCAATTCGCGCTCAATTTTCGCAGCATCAATCGCATAACGCATATCGTGGCCCGGTCGGTCTTTCACATACGTAATTAAGTCACGGTAGTGCACCACACCTTGAGGCTTCTGCGGATGCAGTTCTTCAAGCAGTTCACAAATCGTTTCTACAACGTCAATATTACGGCGCTCATTATGGCCACCGATATTATAGGTGGTGCCAGGTTGCGCGGTTGTAGCAACTAAATGTAGTGCTCGTGCATGGTCTTCAACAAACAACCAGTCACGAATTTGCTCACCTTTACCATAAACAGGCAGAGGCTTACCCGCTAAGGCGTTCAAAATAATTAATGGGATCAATTTCTCTGGAAAATGATACGGCCCGTAGTTATTTGAACAATTAGTGATCATAGTTGGCAGGCCATAAGTTCTTTGCCAAGCACGAACTAAATGATCACTCGATGCTTTCGATGCTGAATATGGGCTACTTGGTGCATAAGGCGTTGTTTCTGTGAAGAAACCATCAGGTCCTTCTAAGTCACCATATACTTCATCTGTTGAGATATGGTGAAAACGGAAGGCTGCTTTTTTCTCATCATTCAATGCAGACCAGTAATGGCGCGCCGCCTCTAACAGTGTGTAAGTGCCCACAATGTTAGTTTCGATAAATGCCGCTGGGCCATCGATAGAGCGGTCAACATGGCTTTCTGCTGCTAAATGCATCACGGCATCGGGTTGATATTTTTCAAAAACGGCATCTAATGCAGCTCTATCACAAATATTCACCTGCTCAAAAGCATAGCGCGGGTTACTCGCAACCGTTGCGAGGGACTCTAAGTTACCGGCATAGGTTAAGCAATCCAGAACCACTGCGCTGTCGTCAGTATTTTCAATAATATGACGAACAACAGCAGAGCCGATAAACCCGGCGCCTCCAGTGATTAAAATACGTTTCAACGCCATACTCCTTTTGTATCCACAACCCATTTTTGTGGGATTGCAGAACCTTGGATGCCTTTGAACATATTGTGGTCAACTAACATTAAGATCACATCAGCTTCATTAACGGCTTTTTCAATCGAAACTAGCTCAGAAATACCTTTTAGAGAGGTCGGTAATTCGTGAATGTGTGGCTCAACTGCATACGTTTTACCTGGGTTCCAGTTCGCCACCATTTTGGTGATGTGCATCGCTGGGCTTTCACGTAAATCATCAATATTGGGTTTAAATGACAGGCCAAAACAGGCGATTGTCACTTCACTGGCTTTTTTACCCGTTTCCACTAAGCAATCGGCTACAGCCGCTTTCACTTGATCAACGACCCAAATTGGCTTGCCATCATTGACTAAACGCGCGGTATGAATAAGGCGTGATTGTTTTGGATTTTGTGCGACGATAAACCATGGGTCAACCGCGATGCAGTGCCCACCAACACCCGGACCTGGTTGCAAAATATTAACGCGAGGATGGCGGTTCGCGAGGCTGATTAATTCCCACACATTGATGTCTTGTTCAGCACAAATTAATGATAATTCATTCGCAAAAGCAATATTCACATCACGGAAGCTATTTTCCGTTAACTTACACATTTCCGCAGTTCTTGAGTTAGTAATTACACACTCACCTTCAAGGAAAATATTGTATAACTCACTTGCGCGCAGAGAGGATTTTGGCGTCATACCACCAACAACACGGTCATTTTTAATTAATTCGACCATCACTTGGCCCGGTAACACACGCTCAGGGCAGTATGCCACATCGATATCTGCATCTTCCCCAGCTTGATGAGGGAAGGTTAAATCAGGACGAGCTGCGGCCATCCACTCGGCCATTTGCTCTGTTGTACCTACTGGCGATGTCGACTCAAGAATGACTAGATCGCCTTTCTTCAATACAGGAGCAATAGACTCTGCGGCTGAACGCACATAGGCGAGATCAGGCTCATGCTCGCCTTTAAATGGCGTAGGCACAGCAATCAGATAAGCATCTGCAGGTTGCGGCTTAGTAAAGGCTTTCAGGTGGCCTTCTTCAACTGCCTTTTTGACTACGATATCCAGTTCTGGCTCCACAATGTGGATTTTTCCCTGGTTAATAGTATCAACGGCATGTTGGTTCACATCGACACCAACCACTTGTTTTTTACGTGATGCGAAGGCGGCTGCTGTTGGTAAACCGATATAACCAAGGCCAATAACAGAAATAGTTTCAAAACTCATAATTTCACCTGATTACTTTTCAATGCTGCAAGAATACGCTGACAAGCATGACCATCCCCATAAGGGTTATGTGCGCGGCTCATTTCGTGATATTCCGCGTCATCTGTCAGTAACCGATTAACTTCTTTCACAATTTTCTGTGTATCTGTTCCCACAAGACGAACAGTACCTGCATCAACAGCTTCAGGTCGTTCTGTGGTATCTCTCATCACCAAAACAGGTTTACCGAGAGAAGGCGCTTCCTCTTGAATACCACCTGAGTCTGTTAGAATCAAATAAGCATGGTTCATCAAATAAACAAACGGTAGGTAGTCTTGAGGGCTAATTAAAATAATATTATCAATATCATGCAATATACGCTTAACAGGCTCACTCACATTTGGATTTAAGTGGACTGGGTAGACAACTTGCACATCTGGATGCGCTTGCGCAATTTCTGCCAAAGCGTGGCAAATACGTTCAAAGCCACCACCGAAACTTTCACGACGGTGGCCTGTGACTAAAATCATTTTTTTATTTGGGTCGATAAACGGATAATTTGCGGCCAGTTTTTCCATCATATACTGGTCACTCATGACTTTATCACGTACCCACAATAACGCATCAATCACACTATTACCGGTGACAAAGATATGGCTGTCAGGGATTGATTCTTTTAACAAATTTTGGCGTGAATTTTCGGTTGGGGCAAAATGGTACATCGCTAAATGCCCAGCAATTTTACGATTTGCTTCCTCAGGCCATGGAGAATACAGGTCTCCGGTACGTAACCCTGCTTCAACGTGCCCTACGGGTATACGATGGTAAAATGCCGCAAGGCTAGTTGCCATCGTTGTTGCTGTATCACCATGAACGAGAACAACATCCGGTTGAAAATCAGCAAAAACGCTTTTCAACCCTTCTAGAATACGACAAGTGATATCCGTTAAATCTTGCCCTGGTTTCATAATATTGAGATCGTAATCTGGCGTGATCTCAAACAGTTTCAGTACTTGATCTAGCATTTCACGATGCTGCGCTGTAACACAAACTTTGGCTTCAAAGTCCGCATCCCCAGCCAATGCATGAACCAGTGGTGCCATTTTAATGGCTTCAGGTCGTGTGCCGAATACAGTCAATACTTTCACAGTGACTCTCTTATATTTATCTTTCGCAGTGAGCTGCTTTTGTAATCTTAATAACTTTATATGCCACTGATGAATTCACCAGTGGCTTATCCCAAAATCAAGATGGGCGGCGGCGAGCAAGTACCACTCCGGCACCTACTAACATCCCTATGGCTCCCCACAGAACCATCATAAAGGCTCGACGAGGACTATCGCGTTTAACGGGCTCTTCTGGAGTTCGTAAATAGCGATATGCTTGAAAATTATCTTGGAGGGTAGGCCCTACGCTCAATGTTGATAACATGGCAATATTTTGGTCGTAATCACTGTCGTGATCGGGCCCGGTTGCTTTCAATGTTTCAATCTGTGCTTGTAATAAAGGAGCACCTAACATAAACATTTTAGAATCTGGAATTTCATCCACAGGTGTTGCGCTTTGATTCCGTACAATACCTTGTTTTTCAGCAACTTTTAGTGCTTGCTCCAGCGCATTCAAACGTCGTTCGTAAGCGGCCTTTGCCACCATGTCTTCACGTTTAACCAATGCTTTCATGGATTGCATCTTCGTTGCCCAAGTACCTTTAATTTCATCGTTAAGATTAGTTGTGGCACGTTGGTTAGCAAACTGAGTGTATTGACGTAATAGCTGATTCGCATCTGCGGATGTTTCCGCCACTAATTTAATGCTGTCGGTTAAATTTTTGACTTCGTCTGCTGGCGTAAACTCAATATCGTTAATGAGCTCATCCAATAATGCGGCATCTGCTTTAGGGTCATTCTCTAAGCGCTGCTTATAGTAATCCGTAGTTAGCCAAAACTGGCGACGTGTATCATAAGAGCCAAGCTGCTTTGTGAATTCTTGATAAGCTTCTTTTGCAATTGTCGGTAATTGCCCTTCTTGCCCCGTATTATTAATACGGGAATCGAGGTTGCGCAGGAATTGCTGCTGAGAATAGTAACTTCCCAGATTATTGACGGTTGGTAAATCCGTAATTGCTGTCGCACTCCACTTAGGCTGCATAAAATAGGACGCTCCCAAGGCAATTGCAGCAAAAATAACGGCAAATGCAACGATCCAAATTTTACCTTGCCACAATGAGCGACATAAACCACGGATATCCAATTCCGGCTCTATTGGCGATTGATACTGACTCGGTTGTGTTTCTGAGTTATTCACTGCACAGAACCTCTATTTTCGTTTTGTCGTTACCGTACTGCTCCTCTACGTGCTCTACGTCTCACTCGCTTAATAAAACGGGCGACTTTCCAAGCTCGTTTGATGCAGTAACCATACATCATAAATACAAGCAAAAATAATGCCAACATTACCCATTCCGGTACAAATGTTAAGCGTTCACCAATAATACCAACACATGCTAAAGCGGCTGCTGATAATGTAATCAGTACGAATGCCCCTTTTGGTGTAAAACCAGAACGCATAATTAAATGATGAATGTGCTGGCGATCGGGAGAAAATGGGCTCATACCTTTACGAATCCGACGATACATAATGGCAACCATGTCCATTAGAGGGATCGCAATAATCCATAAAGCCGTAACTGGGTTAATTGGATGGACTTCTTCTTGCGTCGAAGCCACAAGGATCCAAATAATCGTGAAACCAATCAGTGTACTTCCTGCATCCCCCATGAAAACTTTAAAACGACGACCTAACACACCTAAATTTAAAAGAATATAAGGAAGGATAGCTGCAATAAAGGCAAAACACCAAAATGCTAACGCATAGTTACCGTTTTGATATAGCAAAAAGCCAAGAGCACCAAAAGAAACAGAAGATAAACCACCGAGTAGCCCGTCAATGCCATCAACCATGTTAAAAGCATTGATTGCTGCCCATACCGCAAATAAGGTAACGATATAACCGAATGGGCCAAGTACGAGTTCCCATGGTCCAAAGGCATGACCGAGTGACTCAAGTTTCAATCCTGCCGCTGTCATCATAACAACTGCAACGATCGCTTGAATACCCGCTCTTAACTTCACACTGATATCAAATCTATCATCTAATGCACCAATAAAGACTAATAATCCCGCACAAGCGATGTATAGCCACTTATGAGGAATGTATTCACCTGTAATATAAAATGCAAAACAGATCCCAAAGAAAACGGAAATTCCCCCAACAAGGGGAACTAATCCTACGTGTTTCTTTCTGAAATTAGGTTTATCAACCAACCCGATTTTTATTGCAACAACTCGAGCCAGAAAAATAAAAACTAATGAAAACAAGAAAACGTAGAAGAGATTAGTTACAAAGTGTATGGTGTCCACTGTTCGACTCTCTTAATCTTTATATTTAACTTTCAAAACTAAATTTTTTTTGGCAAATGCCGATAAACAAGCAAGTGCCAATGCATTATCATCTTGGTACTGAAATCTGCTATAAGACGAATCTTTATTCATAAAGAGATTCCTGCAACATTATTAGTTCTACGCCTTATTGGTGTGTTTGATTTAATAATGACACATCCCGCAATTTTATACTGAATAGCTGCAATATGCATGCCATAAAAACAATTCACTAAAATCGAGTTAATCGACTGATGCTTAAATAGGCACTCAATGATTAAATAATAAAGTGATGAAAATAAATTTAACACTAGTCACAAAACAAATACAAACATAATATTTTTCATTTTATTCAATGCGTTAGCTTCATTTGATTGATGTTTTTATAGTGCATTATTAATTTTTAATAAAAACTTCGCCTATTTATTTAATGTTATTTATAAACAAAGTAATAAAACATCATCTTAATCCATTGAAACTAAATCGGCAAAATATTAGGCCTGATTTAATATGGTATGTTTTAATTTTTATACACTGTCAATGCGTATAAAAAAAACAAAAAAATAGGTGCCTGTTATGGCACCTATTTTATGAGACACTGAAAACTTTAACGGCTAGGCTCTTTTCATAAAGTCAAAGAACTCTTCGTTGGTTTTCGTCATCGCTAACTTACTGATGAGGAACTCCATCGCATCAATTTCGCCCATTGGGTGAATGATTTTGCGAAGGATCCACATTTTCTGCAGTTCATCTTGCGATGTAAGTAACTCTTCTTTACGTGTACCTGAACGATTATAGTCTATTGCAGGGAACACTCGTTTTTCTGCAATTTTACGAGAAAGGTGCAATTCCATGTTACCTGTACCTTTAAATTCCTCGTAAATAACTTCATCCATTTTCGAACCGGTATCAACCAGCGCCGTTGCAATGATTGTCAGGCTTCCACCTTCTTCAACATTACGAGCAGCACCGAAGAAACGTTTTGGACGGTGTAATGCGTTCGCATCCACACCACCGGTTAATACTTTACCAGACGAAGGTACTACGGTGTTATATGCACGGGCTAGACGCGTAATAGAGTCGAGTAAAATGATCACGTCTTTTTTATGTTCAACTAGACGTTTTGCTTTTTCAATTACCATTTCAGCAACTTGAACGTGACGTGCAGCAGGCTCATCAAATGTTGAAGCAATAACTTCACCTTTGACCAAACGTTGCATTTCTGTCACTTCCTCTGGACGCTCATCAATTAGCAAAACCATCAGAACGCAATCAGGGTAATTGTGTGCAATATTCGCTGCAATATTTTGCAGTAACATTGTTTTACCCGCTTTCGGTGGAGCAACAATCAAACCACGTTGGCCACGACCGATTGGAGCCGCAAGGTCCAGTACACGTGCAGTTAAATCCTCAGTTGAACCATTACCACGTTCCATGCGCAGACGACGGTTTGCATGTAATGGGGTTAGGTTTTCGAAAAGAATTTTACTGCGGGCATTTTCAGGTTTGTCGTAGTTAACTTCATTGACTTTCAGGAGAGCAAAGTAACGTTCACCTTCTTTAGGTGGACGAATTTTCCCTGAGATTGTGTCACCTGTGCGTAGGTTAAAACGGCGGATTTGGCTAGGGGAAACGTAGATATCATCAGGACCTGCGAGGTAAGAACTGTCTGCTGAACGGAGAAAACCAAATCCATCCTGCAATATTTCCAGTACGCCATCGCCGAAAATATCTTCGCCACTTTTCGCATGCTGCTTCAAAATAGAGAAAATAATATCCTGCTTTCTCATACGGGCTAAGTTCTCTAGCCCCATGTTTTCGCCTAACGTAATCAATTCTGATACTGGCGTATTTTTTAATTCGGTAAGATTCATAATGGTGGGTTCTTTAACTCGGGGTAATTCTCGAACTATGAACGTAAATTGACGGCAGCTTATTTATTAAGTGCCAGTTTAACTTTATACTGCCCTGTTGATCACTAATTTTTACCAAAAGCAAACAACAATGCAAAAAAATCTTGTGCTAGCCATTACTAAGATTGCTCTAATATTTGACTAATGCTCATCTTGATGATGAGTGACATATTATTAGAAACACACGCAATATTAGCAATAGTTTTTTGTACATTTAGGACAACATCCATCCCAATATCGCAAATTTAATGGCAGATTAGCATTAAAAAACACATAACTGCTAAGTGCCAACCTTCTCCCACTTCATTTTTATATCCCTATGATATAAAAATATTGAATTTCATTACATTCGTTTATGCACTATCTTTAATTCATATGAGAGATACATTGAAATCGAAGATATTGAATACGACTATAACTCAATGCCTAAACTTTCAATTTTCATATTTAAAATCATTACGCCATCAGTTTTTGATCAATAACAATCATCACGAAACAATCATCACAATACTGAACTAACTAGCTAGATATGTAAGATAAGAGCAATGGAATACAAGGTAATTCATATGGGTGCTATACGAGGAATGAAGATAACTTATCATGCTTAAGTGAAGACGTCTAGCGGCTCTCTAGATAAAATAGATATACCGCTAAACGTTTTAGCTTACATATAACGATAACTTACAGATTTTCGTCTAAAAATTCTTTCAGTTGCGTTTTTGATAATGCACCGACTTTCGTTGCTGCGACTTCACCATTTTTGAATAAAAGCAAGGTCGGGATACCACGAATTCCATATTTTGGAGCGGTAGCTGGGTTTTCATCAATATTCAGTTTTGCGATGGTCAGTTTGCCTGTATATTCTTCAGCAACTTCATCAAGAATAGGCGCGATCATTTTACAAGGACCACACCATGCTGCCCAAAAATCGACGAGAACAGGTGAACTTGCGTTCAGAACTTCAGTTGCAAAACTTGCATCAGTTATATGTATAATTTTATCGCTCATGTTGTACTCCAAAGGATCATCTTTTGCAGACTTAGTGTAACATTATTGGCAGCAGTATGCTTTATTTCAAAAGATACACTTTCGTAAACCAACCGTTAACTGATATTCTAACATACTATGAGTAAAGCACACTTGACAGAAAAGAAGTTTTCCGACTTCGCATTGCACCCTAAAGTCATTGAAGCACTGAATAAAAAAGGCTTCAATTTTTGCACGCCTATACAGGCGTCCACCTTGCCTTTTACTGTCGAAGGCAAAGACGTGGCGGGTCAAGCGCAAACTGGTACAGGTAAAACGTTAGCTTTTTTAACGTCTACATTTCATTATTTATTAACTCACCCAGCTATTGAGGGTAAAAAAGCGAACCAGCCTCGTGCACTAATCATGGCGCCGACACGCGAACTCGCAGTACAAATTTATTCGGATGCTAAAGAGCTAGCTGAGTACACTGGCCTGAAAATGGGGCTAGCATACGGTGGTGACGGCTATGATGAGCAACTTAAGGTTTTACAAAACGGTGTTGATATCCTTATTGGTACAACAGGCCGTTTAATCGACTACGCGAAACAAGGCCATGTCGACCTAAGTGCGATTCAAGTTGTGGTACTTGATGAAGCAGACCGTATGTATGACCTTGGATTTATTAAAGATATTCGCTGGATTTTCCGTCGTATGCCAGGTGCTGCAGAAAGGCTTAACTTGCTATTTTCTGCAACTTTATCTTACCGAGTCAGAGAATTAGCTTTCGAACAAATGAATAGCCCTGAATATGTTGAGGTCGAACCTTTGCAAAAAACAGGTCATCGTATCAAAGAAGAGTTATTTTACCCTTCTAATGAAGAAAAAATGCGCTTGCTCCAAACGCTACTTGAAGAAGAGTGGCCAGAGCGTTGTATTATTTTCGCCAATACAAAACACCGTTGTGATGATATTTGGGCACATTTAGCTGCCGATGGTCATCGTGTAGGTTTATTAACTGGCGATGTCGCACAGAAAAAACGACTGCGTATATTAGAGCAATTCACACAAGGCCATTTAGATATTTTAGTGGCAACTGATGTTGCAGCTCGTGGTTTACACATTCCATCAGTAACTCATGTATTTAACTACGACTTACCTGATGACTGCGAAGATTACGTACACCGTATTGGCCGTACGGGTCGTGCAGGTGAAAGCGGAAACTCAATTAGCTTAGCGTGTGAAGAATATTCACTTAACCTGCCTGCTATTGAAGAATATATCCAACACTCAATCCCTGTTAGTAAATATAACAGTGATGCATTACTGAGCGATTTACCTGCGCCAAAACGCCGTCATCGCCCACGTCCTGGAGGCCCGCGTCGTAATTCGAATTCGCAGCGTCGCCACAATGGCCCACGTAACAACCATAAACGTCCAGGCTGAGTAAAAACGATATGCTGAAATCTTCTTCTCTTTATGCCGCCATCGATTTAGGCTCAAACAGTTTTCATATGCTAGTCGTACGTGAAACTGCTGGTAGCATTCAGGTAATCTCTAGGGTTAAGCGCAAAGTTCGTCTTGCCGCAGGTTTAGACAATAACAACCTGCTTTCTGAGCAAGCAATGGAGCGAGGCTGGCAATGTTTACGCCTGTTTTCGGAACACTTACAAGATATTCCGAATACACAAATTCGTGTTGTCGCAACTGCGACTTTGCGTTTAGCTAAAAATGCCGATATTTTCATCGAAAAAGCCAGCCAAATTTTAGGAAACCCTGTAAAAGTCATTCAAGGAGAAGAAGAAGCTCGCTTAATTTATCAAGGTGTTGCACATACAACTGGCGGACCAGATCAACGCTTAGTGGTTGATATTGGTGGAGGAAGCACTGAGCTAGTTACAGGTACAGGTGCTAAGGCGGAGCAGCTCTATAGTCTTGAAATGGGTTGTGTAACTTGGCTTGAACGCTACTTTGGTGATAGAAGTTTAACAGAAGAAAACTTCTCAGCGGCTCAAGCCGCTGCCCATAATGTCATCGCCCCTATTGCAGATACACTCAAGACACATGGGTGGAAGATTTGTGTTGGTGCATCCGGTACCGTACAAGCGATTCAGGAAATCATGATTGCCCAAGGCATGGATGAACTGATCACTCTTTCTAAATTACAACAGCTTAAGCGCAAAGCCATTCAATGCCAAAAACTTGAAGAGCTTGAAATTGACGGCCTAACCTTCGAGCGTGCTCTTGTTTTTCCAAGCGGATTATCTATTTTGATCGCTATCTTTGAAGCATTAGAAATTGATAACATGACACTCGCTGGCGGAGCACTTCGTGAAGGGCTTGTCTACGGCATGCTACAGCTGCCTATTGAGCAGGATATTCGTGCACGTACCGTTCGCAATATTCAGCGACGCTTCCAAGTCGATATCGAACAAGCAGGCCGAGTTCGTCAACTTGCAGAATATTTTTATTTACAAGTCGCGAAAGATTGGGGATTAGATACACGTTGTCGCGATTTACTATCCAGTGCATGCGCCTTACATGAAATTGGCTTGAGTGTTGACTTCCGTAAGGGCCCCGAGCACGCTAGCTACCTCATAACACACCTTGATTTACCTGGCTTCACCCCAGCTCAAAAGCGGTTACTTGCTGCATTATTGATAAACCAGCAAGGCCCTGTTGATTTAACACCATTAAGTCAACAAAATGCGCTCCCTATGCAGCATGCATATAATTTATGTCGTTTACTTCGCCTCGCCATTATTTTTGCAAGCCGTAGACGTGATGACACCTTGCCTGCACTAAGGCTTAATGTGAATGCACAAAGGTTAACCATCATGCTGCCTTATCGTTGGTTATCCGATCACCCTCTACGAGCGGAAAATTTACAGCAAGAAGTTCAATGGCAGGGCTATGTAAATTGGATTTTAGAGCTGGAAGAACGTAATAGTTCAAATTGATGATATTTTCCACACTAGATCTACTCTAGTGTGGAAATTCAATTAGTTGTGGTTACTCACTTTTTTTATTTAACCCTAAGCGCGCTTTAATATCGGCTAAAGCTGATTGCCCCTTCTGCATACGCTCCTGCGCACTAACCACTTTACGCTGCTGCTCCCATTGTAAATCATCTTGAGGCAATTCAAGGAGAAAACGGCTTAATTCAGGACGGATCAATTCACCATATTGGCGACGCTCACGACAATGAGAAAAGAATAATTCTCTTTGTGCCCGCGTAATTCCTACATAAGCTAAACGGCGTTCTTCATCAATATTGTTTTCATCAATACTACTTTGATGTGGCAGCAGTCCTTCCTCCATGCCAACCAAAAAAACATAAGGAAATTCAAGGCCTTTAGAGGCATGTAACGTCATGAGCTGAACTTGATCTGATTCTTCATCATCCTCACCACGCTCCATCATATCGCGCAGCGTAAAACGTGTAACCACTTGGCTCAATGTCATTGGGTCATTGAGCTCATCGCCTTCAACCATTTCACTCATCCATGTGAACAATTGGTTGACGTTTTTCATTCTCATTTCGGCAGCTTTAGTACTGGTCGACGTTTCATATAGCCAGCTTTCATAATCCATTTCACGCAGTAAGTCACGCACCGCAATTAAAGGTTCACGCTCCGATGTTCGTACAATACTGTCCATCCAATGAGTGAAACGCTGTAATGCTTCTAGTCCTTTGCCTTTTAAGACTTGTTCAAGCCCTAAATCAAAACTGGCTTGATATAAACTTTTACCGCGCTGATTTGCCCACTCCCCAAGTTTTTGGATAGTTTTAGGGCCAATCTCTCGACGTGGAGTATTTACTATACGTAAAAAAGCGCTGTCATCTTCAGGGTTCGTTAATACCCGCAAATAGGCTAATAAGTCTTTAATTTCAGGGCGAGAGAAAAACGAAGTCCCCCCTGAAATTCGATACGGAATACGATTTTGCATCAACATTTTTTCAAAAATACGTGATTGATGGTTACCGCGATACAAAATGGCGTAATCTTTATATTCCGTTTTATTAATAAAGTGATGTGCGATAAGCTCCCCAATCACTCTTTCGGCTTCATGGTCTTCATTATTTGCGGTAAGAACCCGAAGTGGCGCTCCATACCCTAATTCAGAAAATAATTTTTTTTCAAATACATGAGGATTATTGGCAATTAAAATATTCGCCGCTTTTAAAATTCGTTCGGATGAACGGTAATTTTGCTCAAGCTTAATGACATTTAATTTAGGGAAATCTTGATTCAATAAAACCAAGTTTTGCGGCCTTGCTCCACGCCATGAATAGATTGACTGATCGTCATCCCCCACAACCGTAAACCTTGCTCGCTGCCCCACTAGCAATTTAACCAACTGATATTGGCTCGTATTGGTATCTTGGTATTCGTCCACCAGCAAGTAACGAATTTTTTGCTGCCAGCGCTCGCGAACTTCTTCATTTTGGTATAACAACAAGGTAGGTTTGCTGATTAAATCGTCAAAATCCAATACATTGCAACTTTTCAGATGAAGTTCATAGCGGCGATAACACTCCGCAAAGTGATGCTCTTTTTCACCCCGAGCCTGGCCTATCACTTGTTGTGGCGAGATAAGATCATTTTTCCAATTTGAGATCGCTGAGATCAACTGTTTGAGTAAATCCTTATCTTCTTCTAATAAATCAAAAGTAAGTTCTTTCAGCAACGCCATCTGATCTTGGTCGTCAAATAGTGAAAAGTTGGCTTTGATACCTAGTGCTTTATATTCACGCTTAATGATTTCCAACCCTAATGTATGGAAGGTGGATATGATCAAGCCGCGTGCTTCTTTTTTACCCAAGGTTTGAGCCACGCGTTCTTTCATTTCCCGTGCCGCTTTATTGGTGAAAGTCACCGCTGCAATTTGCCGAGGTTGATAACCGCATTGACGAATTAAATGCGCAATTTTATTCGTGATAACGCGCGTTTTACCTGACCCGGCCCCCGCCAATACAAGGCACGGGCCATCGACAAATTCAACTGCCTGTTGTTGGCTTGGGTTTAATCGCATGGTTTTCTACGTCACTTAGTTATTCAAAAAGGAATTCGCTACAGATTGTAGCAGAAACCGACCCAACTCTTGAGCAACGATCTTCTCTATTTATAAAAAACAAAAAACCACATCATTCATCCGAAAGATGTGGTTTTGTTATTTTTCTTTTATAACATCAATGCATTTTTCTAAACTATTGCAAGAGACAACATGGTGATTATCCAAAGCATTTCGCGTTCTAGGTAGGAAGCAAATAAGGTTATCCCAAGGAGCATACTAAAGTATGTGACTTGGGTAACCGAGTGCAGCCAACGCGCCTATCACGCGAAGAGTGACGAAAAATGAGTTAGCCGACCGCAATCTTCTTCATATCCGTCATATAACCACGTAACGTCTTACCGATTTTCTCGATAGGATGGTTACGGATAGCTTCGTTGATATCACGTAACTGTGCGTTATCAGTGCCATTATCTGCAACTGGCTTCGCTAAATCTCCTGCTTGTAATTTCGTCATGAAATCTTTCAACATTGGTACAACTGCGAATGAGAACAGATAGTTACCATATTCCGCAGTATCAGAGATAACTACGTTCATTTCATATAAACGTTTACGAGCGATGGTATTTGCAATCAGTGGTAACTCATGCAGTGACTCATAGTAAGCCGACTCTTCTAAGATACCCGCTTCTAACATCGTATCGAACGCTAATTCAACGCCCGCTTTAACCATAGCAACTAACAAAACACCGTGGTCAAAGTATTCTTGTTCCGCAATTTTCCCTTCATAGTCAGGGTAATTTTCGAATGCTGTTTTGCCTGTCTCTTCACGCCATGTCAGCAAGTTTTTATCATCATTTGCCCAGTCTGCCATCATGGTTGCAGAAAATTCACCTGAAATGATGTCATCCATATGTTTTTGGAACAATGGCGCCATGATAGTTTTCAGTTGCTCAGATAATGCATAAGCACGAACTTTTGCAGGGTTAGACAAGCGGTCCATCATCAGCGTGATACCACCTTGTTTCAGCGCTTCGGTGATAGTTTCCCAACCAAACTGAATTAATTTACCTGCGTAGCCCGGCTCAACACCGTCAGCAACCATTTTGTCGTAGCTCAGTAATGCGCCTGCTTGTAACATACCACACAGAATAGTTTGCTCACCCATCAAGTCAGACTTAACTTCTGCAACAAACGAAGACTCCAGAACACCTGCACGGTGGCCACCAGTTGCTGCCGCCCATGCTTTCGCAATCGCCATCCCCTCACCTTTCGGGTCATTTTCTGGGTGTACTGCAATCAGAGTTGGAACACCAAAACCGCGCTTGTATTCTTCGCGAACTTCGGTACCTGGGCATTTTGGCGCTACCATCACAACAGTAATGTCTTTACGAATTTCTTCGCCAACTTCAACAATGTTAAAGCCATGTGAATAACCCAGTGCTGCACCTTGTTTCATCATAGGCTGAACAGCGCGAACAACGGTTGAATGTTGTTTGTCTGGCGTTAAGTTAACAACCAAATCAGCAGTAGGGATCAATTCTTCATAAGTGCCAACTTTGAACCCATTTTCTGTCGCTTTACGCCATGAAGCACGTTTCTCTGCAATTGCTTCATCACGTAATGCATAAGCAATATCTAAACCTGAGTCACGCATATTCAGGCCTTGGTTCAAACCTTGTGCTCCACAACCGACGATGACGATTTTTTTACCTTTCAGGAAGCCCGCTTCATCCGCAAATTCTTCGCGCTGCATAAAACGGCACTTACCTAATTGAGCTAACTGCTCACGTAAATTCAATGTGTTAAAATAATTCGCCATTGTCATACTCCATTGTTCTGTTGTGTTCGTTATGTCAGGCAATGATTTTGCCTGTCGCTCATTTTTGAGCGTTTATGGATTTACTATATGCGATGTTTCGCATTGCTTAAATTGATATATTAACAATACAATGTTGCAATATCTGCAACATCATTAATTATGTTATTAGAGGGCAAAATGGACATTCGTGATCTCAAGCTTTTTTTGCATTTAGCACAAAGCTGCCACTTCGGGCGCACATCTAAAGCGATGCATGTCAGTCCTTCCACATTGTCTCGCCAAATACAACGTCTCGAAGAACAGCTTGGTCATCCGCTATTTGTACGAGATAACCGCTCAGTCAAATTGACTCAAGCAGGGGAACACCTTAAGCAATTTGCCCAACAAACATTATTGCAATATCAACAGCTGCAACATGCTCTCAATCAGCAAAGCCCATCACTCAGTGGGGAGTTGCATCTTTTTTGCTCAGTTACGGCAGCTTATAGTCATTTACCCGAAGTATTAGATAAATTCCGTGCGCTACATCCATTAGTTGAAATTAAACTCACGACAGGGGACGCAGCTGATGCCGTTGAAAAAATAGAAACTCATGAGGCTGATCTTGGTATTGCAGGGAAACCCGAGCGCTTACCCGATAACGTCCGTTTTGCAAAAATCGGCGAAATCCCTCTCGTTTTGATTGCTCCATCACTACCCTGTGCAGTACGAAGCATGGTAACAGAGGCTAAACCGGATTGGACTACCGTCCCTTTTATCCTGCCGGAGCACGGCCCATCTCGTAAACGTATCGAACTCTGGTTCCGTCGCCACAATATCAATAACCCTGTCATTTATGCGACGGTCTCAGGCCATGAAGCTATTGTGTCAATGGTGGCTTTGGGGTGCGGTATCGCCTTAATTCCCAGTGTGGTTGTTGATAACAGCCCAGAACCCGTACGTAGCCGTATTTCACAGCTCGATAATATTTCAATGGTAGAACCTTTTGAGCTCGGCGTTTGCCTATTAAGCAAACGCCTGAGTGAACCATTAATTAAAGCGTTTTGGGAGTTACTCCCAGACAATTCAATCTAAAGTTCTTTGGTTATCTTGTGGCGCTAAGAAAAAACGGAAAGAGGGGTTTCCTGTTTCATCATGATATTCATAACCTAGCGCATCAAGATGCCTATCAAAACGTACTTCTGGCCCAGACAATTCAAATGCCGCCAGCACTCGCCCATAATCTGTACCATGGCTGCGATAATGAAATAACGTAATATTCCAATGAGTCCCGAGTGTTTCTAAGAATCTCAACAATGCACCTGGAGACTCTGGAAATTCAAAGCTATATAACCTTTCGTCTAATGGCTTTGATGGACGTCCACCAATCATGTAACGCACATGAAGTTTTGCCATTTCATCATCTGATAAATCATCGACTTCATAGCCGTTACTTCTAAGCTCTTGGATAATCTCCGAGCGCTCGCCATCACAGCCACTTAAACGCACCCCAACAAAAATACATGCGCGATCAGGGTCCGCATCCGTATAACGATAGTTAAACTCCGTAATGGCTCGATGGCCTAATAACTGGCAAAAACGTAAGAAACTCCCTTTTTGCTCAGGAATGGTGACTGCAAGTAAAGCTTCTCGTTGTTCACCAATTTCACAGCGTTCAGAAACATAACGGAGCCCATGGAAATTCATATTCGCACCGGATAAAATATGCGCTAAACGTTCACCTTTGATGTTGTGCTGCTGTACATATTTTTTCAACCCGGCCAATGCCAAAGCGCCTGAAGGCTCAGCTATGGCACGGACATCTTCAAAAATATCTTTCAATGCAGCGCAAATGGAGTCACTGTCAACAGTGATCACATCGTCAACATATTGCTGGCACAATCTGAAGGTTTCATCGCCAATACGCTTTACTGCCACACCTTCGGCAAATAAGCCAACACGGGGTAAATCAACAGGATGCCCAGCCTTTAACGCGGCTTTTAAACAAGCCGCATCTTCAGACTCCACACCAATGATTTTAATTTCAGGCATTAATTGCTTGATAATCACAGCAACACCTGCAATTAACCCACCGCCACCTACAGGAATAAAAATTCGATCTAAATGGACATCTTGTTGCAATAGTTCAAGAGCTATCGTAGCTTGCCCTGCAATCACCGAAGGATGATCAAAAGGTGGAACGAAGGTATAGCCATCCTCTGCGGCCATTGCAATGGCTTTCGCTTTCGCTTCATCAAAATTAGCGCCATGTAAAATAGCTTCGCCACCAAAGCTTCGTACTGCATCCACTTTGATATCCGCTGTCGCAACTGGCATGACTATTTTTGCTTTCACACCAACACGATTTGCTGATAATGCAACGCCTTGAGCGTGGTTCCCCGCAGAAGCTGTCACCACACCTTTGCTTTTTTGCTCTTCGGTTAAACTCGCAATCATGGCGTAAGCCCCACGAAGCTTAAAGCTATGTACTGGCTGCCTATCTTCACGCTTGACCAAAATGGTATTTCCCAAGCGTGAAGATATTTTATCCATCTGTTGAAGAGGCGTGACTTGCGCAGCTTCATAAACCGGCGCACTCAGCGCCGCTTTTAAGTAATCTGCTCCGGTTGGGGCAACCGGTAATGGTTTTGCTGCTGCCACAATCAGCCCCCTAATTTCGACTTGTCACGAACAGCACCTTTGTCTGCACTCGTCGCCAATGAAGCATAAGCGCGCAGAGCAAAAGAAACCTCACGCTGACGGTTACGCGGGGTGTAAGCTTTATCGCCTCGAGCTAATTCCGCTTCACGGCGTTGATTCAGTTCGCTTTCACTCACATCCAATACCATCATTCTCTTTGGAATATCGATATCAATGATATCGCCATCCTGAACTAATGCGAGTAAGCCACCACTCGCTGCTTCTGGTGAAATGTGACCAATAGAAAGGCCTGAGCTACCGCCAGAGAAGCGACCATCCGTTATCAATGCACAGCTTTTGCCTAATCCCATTGATTTCAGGTATGAGGTTGGGTATAGCATTTCTTGCATGCCCGGACCACCCTTAGGCCCTTCATAGCGAATAACGACAACATCGCCTTCAACAACTTTTCCACCGAGGATCGACTCAACAGCATCATCTTGGCTTTCAAAGACTTTCGCAGGACCACGGAAAGTTAAGCTGCCTTCATCAACCCCTGCGGTTTTAACAATACAACCATCTTCTGCAATATTTCCAGACAGGACAGCTAGTCCCCCATCCAAACTATACGCATGCTCAATACTACGGATACACCCATTTTCACGGTCAGTATCCAATGATGGCCAACGGCAATTTTGTGAAAAGGCTTTTGTTGTACGGATCCCAGCAGGGCCCGCGGAAAACATCGATTTAACGGCCTCATCCTTTGTTAACATCACATCATATTGCGCTAATGTTTCTTGGAAGCTTAGACCTAAAATATTTGTCACGTTTTCTTGCAATAAACCTGCACGGCTCAGTTCACCTAAAATACCGATGACACCACCTGCACGGTGAACATCTTCCATGTGATATTTTTGTGTACTCGGTGCAACCTTACACAAATGTGGGACTTTACGTGATAAACGGTCGATATCATCCATGGTGAAATCGATCTCTGCTTCTTGAGCAGCTGCAAGTAAATGCAGGACAGTGTTAGTTGAACCACCCATGGCAATATCCAACGTCATCGCATTTTCAAATGCAGATTTATTAGCGATATTGCGTGGTAACGCACTTTCATCATCTTGTTCGTAATAGCGTTTGGTTAATTCAACAATCCGCTTACCTGCATTGATAAATAAAGTTTCGCGGTCTGCGTGAGTCGCTAATAATGAGCCATTTCCTGGCTGAGATAACCCAAGCGCCTCAGTTAAGCAGTTCATTGAGTTTGCAGTAAACATTCCTGAGCAAGAGCCACACGTTGGGCATGCTGAACGTTCTATTTGCTCACTATCTGCATCACTCACATTAGGGTTTGCCCCTTGAATCATGGCATCAACTAAATCGAGCTTGATGATTTGGTCTGAAAGCTTGGTTTTCCCTGCTTCCATTGGGCCACCCGAAACAAAAATAACCGGAATATTCAGGCGTAATGACGCCATCAACATGCCTGGGGTGATTTTATCGCAGTTTGAAATACACACCATGGCATCCGCACAGTGTGCGTTCACCATATATTCAACCGAGTCCGCAATTAATTCACGGGAAGGTAAGGAATACAGCATTCCGCCATGTCCCATGGCAATCCCATCGTCAACAGCGATTGTATTAAACTCTTTCGCAACACCACCTGCATTTTCAATTTGCTCTGCAACTAATTTGCCTAAATCACGTAAATGTACGTGGCCTGGAACAAACTGTGTGAATGAGTTAACAACAGCAATAATGGGCTTTCCAAAATCAGCATCGGTCATGCCTGTTGCACGCCATAATGCACGAGCCCCAGCCATATTACGACCATGAGTTGTTGTTGCTGAACGGTACTTAGGCATATCTTTAACTCCCGTGTTTAAAACAGGCGGGGAACGTCCGCCTGTAACATCTATTTAAATTTAATTATTAAGGGTTTACTGGATCTAACCAGCCCCATTTATCTTCTGTTGTACCATCAAATAAGCCAAAGAATGCCTGCTGAATTTGCTTGGTTACTGGGCCACAACGGCCAATGCCAACTTGGATACCATCAACACTACGAACCGGAGTGATCTCTGCAGCGGTTCCTGTCATGAAGACTTCATCAGCAAGATAGAGAGATTCACGTGATAGTGTTTGCTCACGTACTTCGATACCCAAATCTTTTGCTAAAGTTAAAATTGCATCACGCGTAATACCTGGTAATGCAGATGATGTGAACGGAGGTGTATACAGGATGCCATCTTTCACCTCAAAAATATTTTCCCCAGCACCTTCGGAGAGATATCCGTGAACATCTAATGCAATACCTTCTTGGTAACCATGGCGACGAGCTTCGCTACCAACTAGTAGAGAAGATAAATAGTTGCCACCTGCTTTTGCCCCTGTAGGAATGGTGTTTGGTGCAACACGATTCCAAGAAGAGACCATCGCATCAATACCTTGGTCTAACGCTTCTTCACCTAAATACGCTCCCCATGGAAAAGCGGCTAAAATCACATCGGTGTTATAACCGTCTGGCGGGTTAACACCCATACCAACATCACCAATAAACACTAATGGACGAATATACGCACTGACTAAGTTATTTTTACGCAGAGTTGCACGACATGCTTCCATTAACTCTTCCACGCTGTAGCTGACAGGCATACGGTAAATTTTTGCTGAATCATGCAAACGTTGCATATGCTCACGGTGGCGGAAGACCACAGGACCTTTGTGCGAGTCATAACAACGGACACCTTCAAACACTGATGTACCATAGTGCAGAGCATGAGACATAACATGAACCTTTGCATCAGCCCATGGCGTCATTTCACCGTTAAACCAAATAAAGTCAGCTTTCTTAGTCATTTGTATATTCCTTACATTGCACTTTGTGTGCGTAATAGTCGTGATTCTTGTTGTAGTACTTCAACTTCTGTAATGTCTGAAAGCTTGGTTAACTGTGCACAAAGCTGGGTTAATGGCCTTTGACTACTTACAGTAAGTTCAATATTAACATTGTCGCCGTCTGTCGATTGCCCCATATTCATGGCATTAATACGAAATCCACGATGGCGAGTGACCCTTAATATACGCTCTAAAACCTCAGGACGGAAACGGGCCAATATCGAGATTTGGTGTTGCATCATAATGGTTTCTCCATCATTTTTTCATTACTAGCCCCAGGCGGAACCAACGGCCAGACGTTTTCTAGTTCATTAATTGATACCTGTAATAAATAGGCACCTTCGCTATTAAGTAATTCATCTAATGCCGCATTAACTTCCGACTTATCTGTGATCCGTTGGCCTTTAATACCAAACGCGCTGGCTAATGCCACAAAATCAGGGTTGTCTGTTAAAATAGTTTCGCTATAACGCTGTTCGAAAAACAGTTCTTGCCACTGGCGAACCATGCCTAAGCGCTGGTTATCGATTAAAAGAATTTTTACAGGAAGTTGCTTACGTTTGATGGTTCCCAGCTCTTGGACATTCATCATGAATGAGCCATCTCCTGATACACAAACAACCGTATCTTCAGGCCTAGCAACCTGTGCCCCAATTGCCGCAGGGATACCAAACCCCATGGTTCCAAGCCCACTTGAGGTTAAGAAATTTTCAGGGCCATCAACGGTGATATGTTGTGCCGACCACATTTGGTGTTGCCCTACATCGGTAGTAACAACCGTATTTGGCTGCATTTTATCCGACAGTTGTTTCAGTAACAGTGGTGCATAAATAGGCTCACCAGGATGGTCATAACGCCAACCGAATTCTTTTTTAAGTTGCTGAACTTCCTGCTGCCAAGGTGCTATTGATTTTTTAAGCATTAATTCAGGTAGTAATACTTTTGCATCACCATGCAACGCAACATGCGTTTGACGTAACTTGTCCAATTCTACATGGTCTATATCGATATGAATCACTTTGGCGTTCGGTGCAAAAGTATTTAACTTACCTGTTACCCTATCATCAAAACGAGCACCAACAGCGATGAGTAAGTCACAGCGTTGCACAGAAATATTGGCTGCTTTAGTACCATGCATACCTAACATGCCTAAATAGTTTTCATCTAAAGGGCTCACAGCACCAAGCCCTTTTAATGTTGCAACTGAAGGAATACCTGTAAACTCAATAAATTCACGCAATTCTTTTACAGCACCTGACATTCCAACACCGCCACCAACGTACAACATAGGCTTTTCTGATTGTTCTAATAGCATTCTTGCCTGTTGGATTTCGGATAAAGGTGACGTGACTTCTTGCTCTACCGGCATTAAAAACGGAGACAACTCAGCGTGTTGTAGCTGAATATCTTTCGGAATATCAATCAGTACAGGGCCTGGCCGCCCACTATTTGCGATTGCGAAAGCCTCAGCAAGAATGCGAGGTAAATCCTCGATGTCTTCAACCAAAAAACTGTGCTTAGTACAAGCTAAAGACAACCCCAAGACGTCGATTTCTTGAAAGGCATCAGTTCCGATAAATTCAGAAGCGACTTGACCAGTAATGGCGACAACAGGAACAGAGTCTAATAATGCGTCCGCGAGCCCCGTGATAACATTTGTTGCGCCAGGGCCAGATGTTGCAATACACACCCCTGTCTTTCCTGTTGAACGTGCATAACCAATTGCCGCGATTACAGCCCCTTGCTCATGTCTACACAACAAATGCTCAACTCCGCCATCATACAATGCGTCATAAACTGGCATAATTGCGCCACCAGGATACCCAAATACGGTATCAACTCCCTGTGTTCGCAATGCTTGAACTAACCATTGTGCTCCGTTCATGCTTTATCTCCTGTCTGTCTACTTTATCTATTTGTATTTGTTATGTTTTATTTAGTGTGCTTGCATCAATCAACATTTATATCAAAAAAAACCCCGCGCCTTTCGGTGCGGGGTTCTCGTGAGATCTGGCTGTTATTTTAGCCTTCGTCGTCCAAGTGCAGCCCCGCACGGTGGGATAATAATCACCACCACGCTAATAATAATTAGGCTAACTGCTTGGATAAATGCGTTCATGTGTTTTACTTTTTCAATATTCTTAATTATCTATTATTTAGAGTTATCATTTTAAAGGCGTTTTGACAACTTTTATTTAATTTATTTATTTTCAAAACATTAAATTACTTTAAAATCATACAGTAAAAATTAAATTAGCATTATAAACTACTTAAACAGCCATTCCTCAGTAAAATCCAATAGAATACATAGCATAATCAGCCACATCATCCATATTAGTCATTTGGCACCATGAAAACTCACACCACGTAATTAATTACTTTTTCTTACGAATAACCAAGCTCAGTACAGTATCCACGCTTCATAAAACTAACACAATCCCAGTTATAACCGCCATTCGACGCTACTCGTAGTAAATTGAAACAACTCAGCAACTAAGTAATTAAATTATCGAGCGGCTTCGCAAACATGTTATCTATTCAAGATAAATCAAATTATTTTTAGCAGAATATTACTCTGTAAATAATATTGGAGGGCTCATGACATTAGCGATTGTTTACACTAGAGCATCAATTGGGTTAGAAGCACCTCTTGTTACTGTTGAAGCACATATTAGTAATGGGCTCCCAGGTTTAACACTCGTTGGGCTACCAGAAACGGCCGTAAAAGAAGCAAGAGATAGAGTTCGAAGCGCTCTACTAAATAGCGGATTTGAATATCCAGCTAAAAAAATGACGGTTAATTTAGCCCCAGCTGACTTACCAAAAGAAAGTGGTCGGTATGATCTTGCAATCGCGATTGCCATACTCGCATCATCAGGACAGCTCCCCCACGAGCCATTAAAACAGTATGAATTTTTAGGTGAACTTGCTTTATCTGGCGATGTTCGCTATGTCAGCAGTGCTATTCCTGCGGCTCAATCAGCATTAAAACAACAACGTTCTTTAATACTATCTATGGAGAATCAACACCAATTAGGCCTACTCCCAGATAATAGCGTTTATTTCGCAACATCCTTATTAGAGCTTTGTCACTTTTTACATAACAAAAACACATTGCGTTGTAATCAACAAATCCACCAAGCACCTATCTCAATCAAGCAAGAAGGTGATATTAACGATATCATTGGCCAAGAACATGGTAAACGGGCATTAGAAATCTGTGCTGCTGGTGGGCATAATTTACTCTTATTGGGTCCGCCAGGAACAGGAAAAACGATGTTAGCCAGTCGACTAATGACTTTACTTCCCCCATTAACCTCTCAGGAAGCGTTAGAAGTTGCTTCATTACATAGCTTGAGTGAAAATACAAAAGAAGACATGAATTGGCCGATAAGGCCTTTTAGAGCCCCTCATCATAGCGCATCAATTGCAGCTTTAATTGGAGGAGGCTCCCTTCCCAAACCGGGCGAGATCTCACTTGCACATCATGGTGTTTTATTTTTAGATGAATTACCAGAATTTAGCCGCTCAGTACTCGATTCTTTACGAGAACCTCTAGAATCCCGAAAAATTAGTATTTCTCGAGCAAAAGCAAAAGTTTGCTATCCTGCAAGTTTTCAGTTAGTTGCAGCCCTAAATCCTAGCCCAACAGGTCATTATCAAGGAGAAATGAGCCGTTCAGCCCCATCCCGTATCCTACGTTACCTTTCACGCATATCAGGGCCTTTTATTGACCGGTTTGATCTCTCTATAGAAATTCCATTGTTACCTCTCGGTTCATTGAGTAGCCAAACTAATCAAGGTGAAACAAGTGAATACGTCAGACAAAGAGTTATCGAAGCCAGAAATAGGCAACTTAGGCGAGCCGGAAAAATTAATAGTTTACTAACGCCAAGAGAAACCACACATTTTTGCCTACTAACCGCAAAAGATGCGTTATTCTTAGAGCATGCATTAAATAAGTTAGGTCTTTCTATCCGAGCTTGGCACAGAATATTAAGGGTTGCCAGAACAATAGCCGACCTTAATGCCGTAGAAACTATCGAACGTTCTGACTTATTAGAAGCTCTAGGGTATCGAGCGATGGATAAGTTATTGCTTCATTTGCAAAAACAAGTAAGCTGAGAAGAATGGACAGATAACTACTTTATTATTTCGTAAAAATAAAGGGACCGTAGTCCCTCTTATCATACGATGATGATATTAATCATCTGTATCAGTGTAGTCTTCCGATGGATCTATCTGCGGTTTACCGCCAGATAAGGTATGGAAACGTTTTGGACGGTTAATACGGCTAGAATATTTTGCCCAAACTTTTTCTTCTGGGGTAGCAGGTTCACGCTCACCACGGCATACAGCGACGAAAAGTTTTTCTTCTTCTGTTTGAGGTTCGCGTTTACCTATATCAAGCTCATTAAAAGCTTGGCCGAGACGTTCTAGCAACTGAGCTTCTTTGATGGTGAAATCACCATGACGAGAAAAGCCACGTGGGTAATGTTTATTATCAAAAAAACGATTAGTCGTGATGAAGCTATCTGCCATCTGACACACTCCTAACTTATTACAGTCAAACTCTATATGGCGCGGAGTATTAGACAGCATTGACAATCTGTAAAACAAAACATTTAAATCATCACGACAAAAATAATTGGAGATGCATGTGGACAGCGAGTTATTGAGAACTTTTTTAGAGGTCAGTAAGACTAGGCACTTCGGTAGAGCCGCAGAATCACTCTATTTAACGCAATCAGCAGTTAGCTTTCGTATTAGACAATTAGAAACACAACTAGGTACAAGCTTATTTACAAGACATAGAAACAATATCCGGTTAACAGCTGCGGGTGAAAGGCTTGTTCCATATGCTGAATCATTAATGAATACCTGGTTGCAAGCTAAAAAAGAAATATCTCATGCCTCACAACACACAGAGCTTTCTATTGGTGCTACAGCTTCACTTTGGGAAGGTTATTTAACAGACTGGGTAGAAGAACTTTATAATCAACATGATGAACTACGGCTCGAAGCTAGGGTTTCAACACGTCAGTCTCTCGTTAAACAACTACATTCTAGAGAATTAGATTTATTAATTGCAACGGAGCCCCCAAAAATGGATGAGTTTGAAAGCACAATCATCGGTACGATTGATTTACAGCTCATGGCTTCCCAAAAAAATATTGCATTAACAAAATATAATTTTATAAAGCTAGAATGGGGGGTTGATTTCCATCCCAAAAATGAACCATCACTAACCCAAGATGATACACCCGTAATGATCACGACCTCTGCCCATATTACCCGCCAATTACTTCCTGTATCGCTTTCAGCGGCATTTTTACCTGCTCATTGGGTATATCAATATCCAGGCCTAAAAACGCTCTCAGAAACCTCAATAAACAAACCTTTGTATGCAGTCTGGCTCCAAAAAAACGATCAGCAAGCTCTTATCAATCAACTGATTAAAACTCCAATAAAAAATGCACAGTTAAGTGAACAATAAAAGGAGAAGGTGAGTAACAGAATTCACTCACCTTCCTACTACTTTATAAGCAAACTATGTTCCACTGCGCAATGATCTTAATAGGTGCTTCTTTTTTCTTTTAATAAGATATACCAATCGCGAATAACTCATCGGCATTTATTTATACAATATAAACAAAATGATTTTTTGAGATTAATAAAACTAAGCCAGCAATTCTCAGTATACGACATTTATCTAAATTAAAGATTGAGCGCATTAAAATATCTTTCAACCCACAAATACTATTGAGGGATATAAAGTAGCAAGTAACAACTTACTCATTAGGTGAAAATGTATATAAGCTAATGAAAATAAAATAGAAAGGTAGTTAGACGGGCAATTAGGTAATATCATCAATACATTTAGGTGGTAAATGTAATTAAAAGATATAAGCAGTAAGTAATAACTCACCTATTTTTACTATTAATAAAGAACGTCAAAAGATTGGATGAGATAAAAATAAATCAGGGAGCTTATTTTTTACATTTAAAATGATGAATACAATTAAAGCATATAAAACAGTGGGATAGTAGATTGGCTAAAATCAAATGAAAATTAGCAAATAGGGGAAAGGTTACTCTATATTTACTATTAGATAAATAAAGAAAAACCCGATTAAGCTAATCGGGTTATCAATAGATACTTCTTTTATTATTACTTAATTGGTAACTGGCAGGGGCGGAGAGACTCGAACTCCCAACACCCGGTTTTGGAGACCGGTGCTCTACCAATTGAACTACGCCCCTAAATTAAGTGGCGGAACGGACGGGACTCGAACCCGCGACCCCCTGCGTGACAGGCAGGTATTCTAACCAACTGAACTACCGCTCCACTTATTCTTTTGCCTTTCGGCTGTTTACT